>CALANC010000340.1 GCA_937925895.1 uncultured Desulfobacterales bacterium | reverse complement strand
AAAACTGTTTACAATATTTTAAAACCTTCCACATAACCAATCATTTGATTTTAAGTTTTTTAAGGGGATCAGAGCCAAAAGTTTCAAAAGGGTTTTTCTAATTTTTTATGTTATGATAGCTAGCCGATACATAGTCTACTTTATCGTAGGGACTATTCCTATTTTATTTGCCGCGGTGCAGCCATGGATTTGGTCATTTTACGCGGCTTGTATTTTTGCCTCGTTTTTCGTTCTTCCCCTTCAGCATCGCGACAGCGGTGGGTGGATACCCGGCAAACTTTTCATTATTTTAATTGGAATATTCTTGGGAATCGCTTTCATTCAGTGCTTGCCCCTTCCTTCTTCTGCTTTATCTTTTCTAAGTCCCTTTCGATTAAAAATTTTATCACAAGCTAGTACCATGCTTGAAAGCCCAAACGAATGGAACACCTTAAGCTATGCTTCACGAACTTCATTTGCCTGGTGGATATTCCTGTTGAGTCTGGTGTTTTTTTTCTTCTCTTTTACAAAATGTTTTGCTTCGTACAGGAATCTAAAACTCTTGATCTATATTCTTTTGATAGTGGCGACCTTGGAAGCTTTGTACGGTCTTCTCCAGGCGCTAATTCCTACAATGGGGGTGCTATGGGTTGAAAAAACGTTTGGCAGTGCACGGGGAACATATATTAATCGGAACCATTTTGCCGGCTTTATTGAGATGATATTGCCACTGGGGCTTGGTTACACCCTATCGCTGGGCAACTGGAAGGAAAAGATCAGCCTAAAAACTTTGATGTCAACAGACAGGCCTAACTTTCAATTCTTTATTACAATTGGATTAGCGGTTATGGTACTGGCATTGGTTTTTTCAAAGTCAAGAGCTGGAATTACCGGCGGAGTCTTGGGCTTTTTGCTTTTCGCCATATTGTTGCATACTGGAAGTAAAGGACTACCTCGAAGTTATTGGGTTATTACTGGCATAATTATCGGCATGGTCACTTTTTACAGCTTTAGAATCGGTGTTGACCCAGTTCTTGAACGGTTTTTAAAGATTAATGAACAAATGGGAAGATATGATATATGGCGCGACAGCATGGTGATAGTAAAAGAGCATCCCTTTGGAACCGGTCTGGCTACGTTTAAACAAGTGTTTCCGGTTTTCAATGTCTCAACCGTAGCCGAAACAACTCCGTATTACGCCCACAACGACTATTTACAATTGCTTGTGGAGACCGGCTGGATCGGTTTTTTGGCTTTGGTCAGTGGATTTTACATTTTTCTGCTCAGAAGTTTTCGTAAAGTCAAACAAATGAGACTACAAGATGATCCGCTGCGATTTTTCCTTGCCATTGGCGCTTTAAGTGGTCTGGTTTCCATCCCCTTTCACAGCTTCTTCGACTTTAATCTACAGATTCCCGCCAACTGCGTCTATTTTGTTATGTTACTCGGCATCGTGGATGTTACTCTCTGGCAAGACAGATCCCTCATTGATCGTAAATAAAAAAAAAGACTATTGAAGGAAACTAAAGTTGGAGCATAAATTAGATTATTTGCTACCCTCCAGACATTTTTAATTTTGGGAGTTGGCATCTTATTTTTATTGAATTATATGATTTTTTTATCTTTTTTTTATTTGCCCTTTGGGAAGACCGATGAAACCCCACCTTCTGTGTTGCCAAGAGTTCGCAGTAGCTTACTACGGCTTCACCCTTGGACGCCCCAGGCCGCCTCTCTTTGCTTGGCTGGCGGGCGTGCTTAAATCTAGGGTATCCTCAACCATCGCTCAATAAGGTTTGAACACACCCCTGAAAAAAGCCTCCTTTTACGCACAGCGTTTATAGCTTCATTTGTTGGACAGGATTAACAGGATTCTTTGGACTCTTTTATTGCTCTATCAACTTCCAGATGAAGCTGACAGAAAACAATCAGCCCCAGTACGATATGGTATACCTACGGGGCAGGCCTGAGACTGAGGTAAGAAGAGAGACTGGTTAAAATGGTTATGGGGTAATCAATTCTACAGTCGGAAAATATGATCGATATCTGGAAACATCTCTTGTAATTAATTGTAAATTAAGCACCGCAGCTTGTGCACCTATATAAAAATCTGGTAGCGGAGCTCTTTTTACTCCTTTTCTTTTTTTGTATTGAAGGTACACTTTTCCAGCTAAAAACAGTGCTTCTTTGGGAATTTCCAACATTTGAAATCCAGCTTTGGCAATAGCAGATTCCAAATCCTCGATTAGCTCAAAACTAATGGAAATTTCAGAATATACTATTGAATTAATATATAGCTTTGCATAGTGAACATATCTTTCCAATGTGGATTCAGACCAATCAGCCCAGATAGGATCATTTAGGAAAACGTCTAGAATAATATTCGAATCAACCAAAATTCCTTTCATTTGTCTCCTCTTGTTAAAGCCATAATTTCATCAGTTGTCATCTTGACCGTTGCTATTCCCCTCAATTTTCGAAATTTACGGGTTGTGATATTTTTCCCCTTTCTTTTCACTAAATAGACACGACCTTTTTCTTCAATAAAATCAATCTCAGCGGCAGGGGTTATCCCTAATTTTTCACGAATGTGTTGAGGAATAGTTACTTGACCTTTTGTTGTGACTCGCATGATTATACCTCCAGTATGATGTAATACCTGTAATAGTATTACTTAGGAAGGCCGATGTCAAACATTAAAATCCTCGAAATACTCCCATGTATGTCTGCCTGCCCCGCCTGCCCTGTAGCTCCGGCAGATCGTACGGGGGTGGTTTAAATCTTCGTCTTTCTTGATCTTGAAACCCGGTTAAATATTAAATTTGGATTTAACTGGACAGGCAAAATTGAACATTTTTCAAAAGTCTCTAATTTTAATTAAGGCAATTATTATATTTGGAAAACGGCCATGTGGAGGTCGTTTTTCAGGGGAAGTGATAGGTTATTCGTAATAGTGAATTAAGTGCTAAATTGAGGTCTAATGAGGGAATGTATTGGACTGAAGACCGAGGGAGGAAATTCAGCTCGGACCATCCGATTGCTTTACTCGCAGTGTTCCGGTTCAATATCAAGAATTAAGGCAATTGACTTCTTTAGAAGATCGATTTCATCGTTTGTGATATTTCCGATCTTTTCCACAAATCTTTTATGGCTGATCGCCCTAATCTGAAAACAGTCAACGGCTGATTTTTTCTGAAGCCCGTTGTTTGAGTCAGGTTTCAAAGAAATAAAAAACGGGTTTTCATCCCAATACCTGCTCCAGGCAGTGACAGGTACAACAATAGCAAGTTTAAGATGCCTGTCGTGACCACCGTTTACTACGATTACCGGTCGCCTTTTCTTAATTTCGTCCCCAATGGCTGGATCAAGATTTACCCAATAGATTTCACCTGTCCTCAAAATCTTCTCCTTCTATTGATTCAAAAAGATTGTCATAGGGCGCTTTGCCAATCATCTCCATGGCCGCTAGCCTTTTAAGTTCCCGCAGTCTTTTGCGGTCTTCCTCCACTTTAGTATTGACGGCCTCTCGCACGTACTCGCTCAGGCTTCTGTAGTGCAGCTTTTTATGGGTTTGCTTAATGAATTCGTAAATTTTTTTGTCAATCTGAACTTTAGTTGGGATTAACATAACCTCCCTCCTTTTCCATATTTTTTATTTAATATGTCACAATATGGTCCTAATGTCAAGGGTATAACTTTAATAACATTTATTGGCCATAAAAACTAGGGATAATATTGAGGGTCAAAAGTTGTGGATTAAATGCTGAACTATTGATCAACTTCGGAGCCAAATCTTTAGAATATAGGCGATTTGTATATAATCTGTGAAACCTGCGTAATCTGTGTAATCTGTGGATTATGGTTTTAGATCAATAAAAGAATTTCAAACACAAAACGTTATCAGATATTCCTGATAGCGTTTTTTTATGGCAAAAATTCGAGCACTCGCCCTTCTGGCTCTTCGCCTTTCTTGACTTTAAACCCCGGTTAAATATTAAATTTGGATTTAACTGGGCAGGCAAAATTAAACATTTTTCAAAGGTCTATAATTTTGAGCGTAAATAAA
>CALANC010000339.1 GCA_937925895.1 uncultured Desulfobacterales bacterium | reverse complement strand
GGCAGCGGAAATGCCATCTTCTCCACAGACGCAGGCTCCACCGAAGGACGTTGCATGTAAAACTGCCAAATCCCCACAGCAACGGCCAACACAAGAACAACAACTACTCCAACAAGTATTGGCACCCGTCGAACTGGCGCCGGCTTTTCCTCTTCCAGCTTTCCTTTAACCGTCACCCTCGGATCCATCAAAACCCGGTAGGCTCCCACCGGCTTGGGTATATTTTTTACTGTTTGATCTCCGATAAAATCATATCCATAGGGCAGCTTAGTTTCGATGTGATCAAAAGCTGTCTTGGAGACGCAAATACCACCCGGCTCGGCCAAACCTTCCAGTCTGGCAGCGATATTGACGCCATCACCATATATCCGGTCGCCTTCTTCAATAACATCTCCAAGGTTGATGCCAATACGAAAATGCATCTGCTTATTTTCGGGCAGTTCGTTATTTCGGGCACTGATCTCTTTTTGAACCGCTACAGCACATTGCACGGCATCGACCACACTGGTAAACTCAGCCAGTAAATTATCACCCGGTGAATCCACCACTTTTCCTCTGTGTTGTTGGATAAGCGTAGTCATCACCTCACGGTATGTTGTTATTGTTTTAACAGTTGATTCTTCATCTTCAGACATGAGGCGGCTGTAGCCTTCGACATCAGCACTGAGAATTGCAGAGAGCTTACGTTTGAAGTCCTGCGTAGCCATGGTATTACCTCCTAATGAGTTGATGAAAATTTACTTTTTGAGAGATATTTACTGAAATAGCAAGCTGATGTGGAAGTTTTTTAGGCCGAATAGAAAGCGAGATCAGCAGAATAAGAAGTGTTTCACAATGGAAACTGATTCGAGATAGAGAACTGATTTCAGAGGAGAATATATATTAAATCCAATATTCTAAATATGTCTGTATGTCAAATAATAAATTGTTTAAGGTATCAAGCAGTTAAATGCTGCATGGTGGTCTTAATGGATTGAATGGGTCAATGGGAAAGGCGGGGGTGCGGTTAATTACAGATACCTTACCAGTCTAGCAACCTGAATCAACTCTAAATTTTTTGCATATATCAAAAAAATGAAAAGGGCAAATCCTAGAAAAAGGGTTTGCCCTAATTAAAAAACGATACCACACGAATTTTATGGGCATGATACGTGATTTTTCAAGAACTTGACATAATGAGTACCATTCTAATGTTAAATAGCAGTTACAATATTGAACAATCACAATGAATGAGGTGCAAGGTGGAAAATAAAGTATGTTCTGCATGTAAGGAGAGTCTGCCTGTTACAAGGTTTCACAGGGATAAGTCTCGTAAAGATGGATTAAATTCACAATGTAAATCGTGCAAATCGGTTATGACTAAAGAGCATAATGATTTAAAAAGAATTATGAATAGATGGGAAGGGACACGAGATTATATGTGGTGGTTTAGGAAATCACATCACAATATTCATACAAGGTGTGTTCAATGTAATAATGATAGAGATATGGGTTATATAGTCTGGTATGAAGCACTTGGACAGCCAACTAATATATGTAGAAAGTGTATTATAAAGATAGATAAAACTGGCGGTCACGGATTAGAGGAAATAATATCTTGGGTATTTCATAATTATGATTTTACTTTAAGTATGCGACATCAACTATATGAACATTGGAAATGGGACAGAATGAGTGATGAAGATTTAAAGAAGTTAGAAAGAGAATATTATTTAAAGTAAGATACATAAAACTTTATTTCTTCTTATCACTCCACAGCTTTTTAAACGTAATCCTGCAAGCCGTTTATACGGCTATAAGCTGAAAGATTATAAGACCAATCCAGAATCATTGCGGCATGATATCCCCCATCGAACAGGAGGAGGGGCGAGGTTTATTACATATATCTTACCAGTCTAACAACCTGAATCAACTCTAAATTTTTTGCATATATCAAAAAAATGAAAAGGGCAAACCCCTGCGAAGGATTTGCCCCTATTAAATAAGAAAAGCTGAAGACTACTTATGGCAATCCACACCTTTTCCTTGGTAATTTGAATGGATTAAAAAAACTGCTCTGACTCAAGGTTTTTTGACTTGTGAGCCATTTTGTACGAGCCATCACTTCATTAAAAGCTCACGACATTCGATTCTGCAATTAAATTCGCAAATTTTATCGGGTCGATGAACGAGGCATTCAAAGTCTTCAGATCATCTTCGGTCACCCCACGGGCGACAGAACAACCGCCTCAGACATATATCGGCACTTTCCCTTCGACCACTTTTTCTATCAACTCCGAAAGGGGCGGAAAACCTACCCCATGAACACTCTTCGCGATCGTCTCCTTTGCCAAATACACGCCTTCTCCAAAGAGGACAATACCTACCTCCTTGCCGGCACCGAGTGCCCCTATGGCGGTGACGAAAGCTGCGGTACTTTTGGTCTGGTTATCGGTGGCGTGCGTAGCCACTGCTAAAATCTTTCCCATTTTTTTACTCCTTTCTTTTCTATTTGTGACAAGCTTTGGCGATGAATGAACACAATCGTATTAGTTCCCCCTGATTTCACCTCCTTTCAAGACTTCTAAGTCTTTTGGATGATGAAACGGAAAACAGGTTTTTCTCCATCAATAAGTTCACACTTATATCCCAGGTTTCGAGCAAGATCCGGAATTGTCTGACGGGCTGGATAGTAATCAGAGATGATCTCAAGAACCTCACCTGCCGTCATTTTTTTGAGAGTCACGTTTGTTTCGAGTGTCGGATATGGACATACCTTCCCTATCAGATCAAGTCGGTGGTCGACCTTTGCTTCGGACACGATGAGCCTCCTTTCACTAATTTTTAATTAAAAATTAAGGAAAACCCGGATCTTTTTCAGCGGGAGGAGCATTTCAAGATAGAAGATAGATCCAAAAAGGTAAGGTTATTCCATTTCAAAATGAAAAAAACACTGTTTCCCAATTGCCACATTGTGGTAGAATCT
>CALANC010000338.1 GCA_937925895.1 uncultured Desulfobacterales bacterium | reverse complement strand
GGCACAAGGATTTTGCTCGATTACAAGTTGAAGCGGTCAAGCATGGATCCGGGACAGATCACCGGCTATGAGAATGAGGAATTTACCCACATGTCGGTGGCCGTGGCCGTGCTCAGCAGCACTGTCGACGTGGGATTAGGGATTTATGCCGCAGCAAAAGCATTGAACCTCGATTTTATCCCGATTGTAACCGAACAGTTCGACCTTGTTATCCCGGAAATCTATTTTGACATGAAAAACATACAAATTCTGCTTGATACGATCCATTCCGCACGGTTCAAAAAGCGAGTGGTCGCCTTAGGGGGATACAGTACGGAAAAGACCGGAACAATCATTGAAATTTAGACCTACGTTGGTGAAATTCATATCGCCTTGAAGAAAATGGCAGGACCTGAATATGACCGTGTTCGCTTCCGCTATAATTAAATTTTTTCTGAAAGAACTCGTGAATAACGTCTCGTAATGAAAGAACCTGCCGGGGTGATCAATAAAGGTTACTGGTTGAAGATGATAATTCAAAATTAAATCAAATCTTTTATGGTTCTTTCATAACGAGCCCTAATCCACTCAGACAGCTTTCAGTGCAAAATTTAATCATACCGGAAGCTCCCTGTTACAACGACGGATGAAGGTCATGCTTTTTTCTGAAAGGCGATATGTTTATCGATTTCACGGCGTTTCACAGTGACCCGAATATTTGGGATTGATGGTACGTCCTTTTTCCATTTATCATGTACTGGTCCAATCCCAAATATTCGGTCACCCGGCACGGCGAAATTCATATCGCCTTGAAGAAAATGGCAGGACCGAAAAACACTCGCTTAAGAGCTAGAGCCCATTTGATAGATTCTGATCTATGATTATGAAATATCGCCTCATAGACCATACTGCCGATTTCGGCGTACAGGTGTTTGGTTCAGATGCAAAGGAGGTTTTTTCCAATGCCGCCCTGGCCATGTTTGACTTGATTACGAAAGTCGGATCTTTAAAAGGGCTAAATTCTATGGACGTCAGCATCTCAGGGGAGGATTGGCCTGACCTCATGATCAACTGGCTTCGGGAACTTTTATTTCTTTGGAATGGGAAAGAACTCCTGGTAAAAAGAGCTGACATAACCATACTTTCGGAAAACAATCTGTCTGCCAAGGTTTTTTTTGACCCCTATGATCCTGATCACCATGTTATAAAAATTGAAGTCAAAGCAGTAACCTATCACCAGATTCAAGTCAAAAGCGGACCTTCCGGGTGGGAGGCCAGGGTTATTTTTGATGTCTGATGCCGAATGATGGATTTGCATAAGTCCCTTTAGGCATTATGTTTGGACATAGGTCCAATATATGAAGACATTTAAACGTTCACGACCCTTTTTTTATCATTTGCTACAGAGGATATCCTCATGGAAACCAAAAAGATAGACGAATATCGCTGGGAAGTGCCCAAAACCGGTGCCATGCGTGTTCCGGGGATTGTTTATGCCTCAGAATCGATGCTCAAAGATTCCGACCAGAAAGAACCGTTAAAACAGGTGGCCAATGTTGCCACTCTCCCAGGTATTTTAAAAGCTTCTCTGGCCATGCCGGATATGCACTGGGGATATGGATTCCCCATTGGCGGCGTAGCAGCCTTTGACTGGGAGTCCGGTATAATATCTCCCGGTGGCGTTGGATACGATATCAACTGTGGTGTCCGCCTGGCAACCACATTTCTGGTTGAAAAGGATGTAAGGCCAAAGCTTAAAGATCTGGTTCATGAACTTTTCCGTGACATCCCTGCCGGCGTCGGTTCCAAAGGCTCCATCAAGCTCTCTATAAAAGAAGAAAAAAAAGTTCTGCGAATGGGGAGCAAGTGGGTTGTACAGCAAGGGATGGGAGAAGCGTCAGATCTGGAACATACGGAAGATGGCGGGTGTATGGACAATGCCGATCCGGAGGTGATCAGCCAAAGGGCTTTGGAGAGGGGCCGGAATCAGCTGGGAACTCTGGGTTCGGGAAATCATTTTCTTGAAATCGGTGTTGTTGAAAAGATCTTTGCACCGGAGGCGGCTCGAATTCTCGGGCTTTTTGAAGGTCAGGTAACGCTTATGCTGCATTCAGGCTCCCGGGGATTGGGATACCAGGTTTGCGATGATTCTCTGGCTTTTATGGCAAAGCATGTGAAAAAACTGGGATTTGATCTGCCGGATCGGCAGCTTGCCTGTGCCATGATACAGTCACCGGAAGGTAAACGTTACTACGACGCCATGGCCTGTGCCGCAAACTATGCCTGGGCCAATCGCCAGGTATTGATGCACAGGTCTCGAGAAGTATTTTCTAAGGTTTTTGGCTTGGGTCCGAGAGATCTGGGAATGAATCTGGTCTATGATGTGTGCCACAACATCGCCAAAAAAGAGAAGCACCTGGTCGACGGGAAAAAACAGACCGTTTGTGTCCACCGCAAAGGAGCCACCCGGTCTTTTCCTCCCGGTCATGAAGCGCTCGGGGACAAATTTCAAAAAATCGGCCAGCCCGTTATCATTCCGGGAGATATGGGCACGGCATCCTATGTCCTTGTCGGTACCCACAAAGCCATGGAAGACACCTTTGGCTCCACCTGTCATGGGGCGGGTCGCGTTCTGAGTAGAAAGGCGGCGAAAAAGGCCAGCAAAGGCAGATCCCTACACCGGGAGCTGGAAGACCGTGGTATTTTCGTCAAATGGACCGGCAGATCCACATTGGCCGAAGAAATGCCTGAAGCCTATAAAGATATTTCTCAGGTGGTAAATGTGGTTCACGGTGCGGGAATCTCAAAAAAAGTAGCTAAATTGAGGCCAATTGGTGTAGTTAAGGGGTGAGACCTTTGAAAAACGTCCTCTTTTGCCCAATCTCTGTGTCAGGCTCAAATTTTAATCCGCGGAATACTCAAGGTATGCCTGTGGTTAAAATTATCGCCTTCCTTGAACTTGAACAAAATTGAACATTTTTCAAAGGTCTCAGAGTGTTTTATTTTCGCCAAACAATTCCTCATATGCCTTCCACATCGGACAATTTTTTGAGTGAAAAGGGTGATGCAATATCCTGCCGATGATGGATTCCGGGTTATTCCTGGCGTGGGTGCAAGCAGGGCAGTGTTTGCAAACGTGGGCACGTATTTTTTTAAACAGGCCGACATCACGTTCATCGATTTTGCCTGTTTTCTCGTTTATCGTCATCAATTGTCTACTCCTTTTTAAATCTCGTAAAAAGTGTATCAATCCAGACCAATCAAAGCAACGTAATTTCCGCTTTCCACCACTTTCACACCTTGGAAGAACCCCAAATGTGCTCCACCTGTTAACGTTTTTTAATAATCTCTCAATTGTAATTATTTCTGCATCTCAAGCTGTCTCTCAAGGTCCGGAATCAGAGAACTTACCTTATCCATACCTTCTGAATGACCGGCAACTTCGATCTGACAAGCGATCTTGTGCATTGCCACGGCACAAACGTTAGCGGCAGCGCCCTTTAGGGTATGAACCTGACGCAGTAACGAAGACACATCATTATTAACAAGGTCTTCTTTCATAGCTGTCAACTTGTGTGAAACGTCTTCCAGAAATTCTGGAAATATTTCATTGGCAACCTCTTCGTCGCCCATGAGGTGGTTCAGAAAACCGGCCCTGTCAAAGATGTCTTTCATCGGCTTTGTGTCCCGAACGGGTGTTTGTTCTTGCTGAGAAGATTCCAGTTACTGAGAGAAATATGGAATACTCGGGTTAATTGTCCATGAGAACCCTTATGTGTGCACCTACCGTCTCTCCCAATGCCTTCAAGTCGTATCCACCTTCAAGGACGGAAACCAATCTTCCTTCGGCATGTTTTTCTGCAATGTGCTTAATTCTTTGAGTCAGTTCTTCATACCCTTTTCCGGTGAGTCTGATGTGCGCCAAAGGATCTGCTATGTGAGCGTCAAACCCTGCGGAGATAAGGACGAACTGGGGGTTGAATTCCTCCATGGTTTGCTCCACTATTTTCATGGCCGCCAGGTATTCAGCTTCCCCTGCGCCTGGAGGCATGGGAAAGTTTTGGGTATATCCTTTGCCCTCACCTTTTCCGGTCTCCGATGCCCATCCCGTACCCGGGTAGCATGAGGATGGCTCTTGGTGAAAACTCACATAAAACACCGTGGGATCTTCTTCAAAGATATGTTGCGTGCCGTTGCCGTGGTGGACATCCCAGTCAATTACAACAACCCTTTCTATGCCATACTGTATTTGGATATACCTTGCTGCAATGGCAACGTTATTGAAATAGCAAAACCCCATGGCCTTGGATCGCTCTGCGTGGTGGCCGGGTGGTCTTACGGCGCAGAAGCAGTTTTTCACCCTGCCCTCCATTACATGATCAAC
>CALANC010000337.1 GCA_937925895.1 uncultured Desulfobacterales bacterium | reverse complement strand
AAATCCAGGTATTGATAATAATACTGCCTATTGACGGCATAGAAAATATCATATATTGACTGAGCACTACAGCAAGGATTTTTGACTAGCTATGACTGATTTAATTATATGCGGCATCGAATATGAGGCATTTTTAATCCGCATGGAAGAATTCCATGGGTATCGATCTCCCGGAGTTCTTATGGGCGGTCTCATGGTCGATTCAGCGCTTCGAGAGTTAGAATCAACCCCATATTTAAATGTAGTTTCAGAAACAGTCGTGTGCCTACCCGATGCCATTCAACTGCTGACACCTTGCACTTTCGGTAACGGGTATATGCAGGTTTTGGATTGGGGGAAATTTGCCCTTACTGCCTACGACCGTCAAACACTTTCTGGAGTGAGGGCCTGTCTGAATTACGTCCGAATGCCGGAATATCCTTTGATTAACAATTGGTTTGAGAGGACAGGAAAACCCAGAGAAAAACCGCCATTTGATGAATTGGCCGAGGAAATTCTGACTGACGGACCTAACTTGCTCCTGAATCGTTCAGTGCGCCTCCATCGGCCTCTCAAGGATTCAAAGTCGATGCCGACGCAACTTTGTATTAAATGCGGGGAATCGTACACAAGTTATTTTGGCAGAGCCTGCCCGGCGTGTAGCGGTCGTGACTATTATATCTACAAGGGATCATCTAAAAAGCCTGTAAATCTTGAGGAGTAGAAGGAGAAAGCGGGGCGAAGCGAACCAACTTGTATAACGAAAAAGGACTGAATGACAACTGCATCAGAATTAAAGACGAGTGCTCAAGAAAAACTTGAGTCAATTATCAGAAAACATGGTTATCATGATTATACATGGATCGATCCTAAAAACATTGTCGTGTCCCAATGGGTTCGGATGAAATGCATGTTCGGTTGCAGGGAATACGGTCATAATGCCTGCTGCCCTCCCAATGTTCCTTCTGTTTCCGAATGTGAAAAATTCTTTCATGAATACAACATGGCCGTTATTTTTAGATTCGGGAAAAAAGTAGACGATCCTGAAGATCGTCATAAATGGTCAAGACAGGTCAACATGAAGCTATACAAGCTGGAAAAAGAGATTTTTCTCTCAGGATTTGAGAGAGCTTTCCTCTTGTTTATGGACAGTTGCTGTCTCTGCGAAGACTGCACAGGAGAAAGAGAAACGTGCATGGAACCGAGGTCTGCACGTCCCTCTCCTGAGGCATTTGCCGTAGATGTTTTCTCTACGGTCAGGCAATATGATTTTCCCATCGAAGTTTTGACAGACTATTCTCAGGAAATGAACCGTTACGCTTTTTTAATGGTAAGATAAGTCACTCAAGACAATTAAATGCGAATATGCAATTGCGGTCGCGAGGAAAAGCTCAATAGAACTTAAATCTTGGTTGAAGGAATGAACTCACCGCCTAACAGAAATGGAGAATTTATGGAGCGAAGAATTCATCCTCGGTTCCGGGTTCAAAAAGGGGCGTATGCTGCGATTAATGATGGCTTTTACAAAATCGGTCAAATCCAAAATATCAGCAAAAGTGGACTTGCCTTTAAATATATGGAAAGGGGAGAAAAAGTAGAAGGGACATATAGGGTCGATATTTTTTCTAGTGATAACGACTTTTTTTTGAAAAATATTCCTTTCCGAACTATTTCAGATTTCTTTGAAGAGACTGAAAATCCTTTCATTACCGTGTCCATTAGGCAATGCGGCGGAAAATTTGGAGAATTAACACCAGGTCAGAGGTCCCAGATAAATTATTTTATTGAGAACTATACCTTAGCAAAAGCATAAAAAAGACCTTTGAAAAACGCCCTCTTTTGGCCAAACTGTCAGATCTCTATAATTCTTAAGCATTTCACTCGAATCCTTGAATCCCCAGGCCGCCTCGCCTTGCTTGGCTGGCGGGCGAGCTTGGCTCCTTGAACCCTTTGTGGATCACTACAACTCTTTTGGAGATGATCCTTAGGTGTTTACTTTAGGTTCCTTTCCTTTTTTGTAAAATAACGCCAATCACCTGGGCCAAGATTTCCTAATTTTATATTTGAAATCCTTATCCGTTTTAAGCTTGCCACCCGGTTTCCTATTTTCCGCACCATACGGCGTATCTGTCTGTTTCTCCCTTCTTTTAGTACGATCCGGAATCTCCTTGAAGAAATCCTTTTGATTTCAGCAGGTCTGGTTTTGGTTCCCATGATCGGCATGCCTTTGGCTATGCGTGCGAGTGCACTGTCCGATATTACCCTTGAAACGGTGACATCATATTCCTTTTCATGATCAAAAGAAGGATGTGAAAGCCGATGATGGAGATCGCCGTCGTTTGTCAGAATCAAAAGGCCGGTCGAGTCTTTGTCCAACCTTCCAACCGGATAGATACGTTCAGGAATGTCGATAAGGTCCATAACAATTTTATCACCGGCCTGACGGCAGCTCGTAACATAGCCTTTTGGCTTATTTAAGGCGATATAGATGGGGTCGCTTTTTAATGTTACACGCTTTCCTTTGAAGTTTATAAGATCACTTTGCGGATCTATTTTTGTGCCCAGTTCTGTAACTGTAACATTGTTGACACTGACAAACCCCGATTTGATAAACGTTTCTCCCTTTCTTCTGGAACATATGCCGGCCTCAGAGAGAAATTTTTGCAAACGCATTAAAGGCATGATTTTACGCCTGGCTTTTCAAAGGTCTCGTTTTATGATCGATAAGCTGCATTTACTTTAACATATTCCAGGGAAAAATCGCAGGTTAAAATCGATGCAGATCCATCTCCGCAATTGAAATCGACCGTTACGGTGAATTCCGGTTTTTTTAGAACGCTTGTCGCGCTTGTTTCGGCCTTTTTCCCACTACCCATGCCGTTTTTCACCATTTGGGCATCGTCGAAGTAAATGTCGATTTTATCCGGATTAATCGTAGCCCCCGATCTGCCTGCAGCAGCGACAATCCTCCCCCAGTTCGCATCCTCTCCAAAAAATGCTGTCTTCACAAGGGGAGAGTTGGCAATCGTATCTCCGATCTTCCGGGCGTCCGCATCCGACATTGCCCCCTGAACGATTATCTCAACCAGCTTGGTTACACCTTCGCCGTCGCTCACCAGTTGTTTGGCCAAATCCAAAAGGATTTCATTTAGCGCGTCTTGGAAAACATGTTGATGTTCTGGGTCAAGAATAATCACTTCGGACAATCCATTGGCCAAGATCAGTATGGTATCGTTCGTACTGGTGTCCCCGTCGATGGTAATCCGGTTAAAAGAACGATTTGCCGCTTCAATCAATGTCGTTTTTAAAGTTTTTGCTGATACGTCAGCATCGGTACAGACAAAGCAGAGCATTGTGGCCATATCCGGACGTATCATTCCTGCGCCTTTGACTACACCGGCGATAGTAAACCAATTCCCATCCAATTCAATTTTTCTGGATGCCTTTTTAGGGACGGTGTCTGTCGTCATAATTGCTTTGGCAAGATCATCTATTCCCTCAGGATGGAGTGCTTCTACAAGGTCGGGAATCGCCCTGCCGATTTTTTTTATCGGCAGTGGCTTACCGATAACACCTGTTGAAGCCACAAGGACCAATTCTTCGGGGATTTCAAGTTCCGACGCGGCGAGCTTCGCCATGGTTCTTGCATCATTTATCCCCTGATCGCCCGTACAGCAGTTGGCGTTGCCGCTGTTGACGATAATTGCCTGACAGACACCGGATGTTATCCGTTCCTTGTCGATGAGAACGGGTGCCGCTTGAACCCGGTTCTTGGTAAACAATCCGGCGACATTTGCCGGGTGTTGCGAAAAGATCATTCCCAGATCCTTATGGCCGCTTTTCTTAAGACCGGCGGAGACTCCAGCAGCCTTAAAGCCTCTTACCGAGATATTTTTCATATTGACATATCCTTTTGGCGATTGCAGAATTTAAATTTAATAATGGCATCTTAGATTCGCCAATTTCTTATTCTCTCAATTTCGACCTATTGTCAATCTTCTTAACAAGACAACTTATACTTAAGGGTAATCTTCAAAAGAGTTGGGGTGATCCATAAAGGGTTCAAGGGGCCAAGCTCGCCCGCCAGCCAAGCAAGGCGAGGCGGCCTGGGGATTCAAGGATTCGAGTGAATTGCTTAAGAATTACAAAGATCTGAAAGTTTTGCAAAAATCGTACAGACTCTGTTTGGCTCTTTAAAGAATAACAAAAAGATTTCCAAAAGAAAAAAGATACGGTCTGACATCGCAAGTCACAAAGGGTGCCGCGGCGAATCCTTCGGATATCGCAGAAGGATTGGAAGAAAAAACACTTGGACCCTTGATTCCTTGAATCCTCGGACCCTCTTCTCCAACGAAAGTTGAGTAGAACCATGTTAAGAAACTTTAAAATAACGATTGAATACGATGGGGGTGCATATCACGGCTGGCAGAGTCAACCCAACCGACCTACAATTCAGGACGAGATTGAAAAAGCAATAATGACCATGACCGGTAAGAAGGTCACCCTGATAGGCTCTGGGAGGACGGATGCAGGGGTGCATGCCTATGGTCAGGCAGCTAACTTTCGTTGTGACACAGAACATGATGCTGAAGTCTTCCAGAGAGGACTCAACAGCCTTACACCGAACGATATCGTCATCACAGCGTGCAGACAGATCTCTGACACGTTTCACGCCCGTTACGACGTCATCAGTAAAATTTATCAATACAGAATACTCAATCGCCCAATACCTGCCGCAATACAGCGACAATTTGCCTGGCATATAATCAAAAAGCTCAACCAAGAGACGATGCGCATCGCACTCGGCACCATCATCGGTACGCATGATTTTAAAGCATTTGAAGGGACGGGCAGTTCAACCGTAAACACCACCCGCTGTGTAATGAACGCGGATCTGGTGGAAAAGGATCATGGGTATCTGATAATTGAAATTGAAGGAGATGGGTTCTTGAGATTTATGGTACGAAATATTATCGGGACACTTGTTGATGTGGGACTGGAGAAGATAACACCCAGTGACTTTAAAATAATACTTGAATCAAAAGATCGTAACCTTGCCGGCGTGACAGCGCCGGCACACGGACTTGTTTTAATGCAGGTCAAATATTAGTTCCATGCATATTTTTCATCTTCTGAATCTGCTCATTATAAAAAGAAATCACCTCTCTTCGGTTCAGCATCCCGATTAGAATACCGTGGTCATCATCTTTTACTACAGGAAGACTGTCGATATTTTTTATGGTAAATTTCTGCAGCACAGAGTTCAGGTCTTCGGACGGCGTAGCTACAATTATATCAAATGTGGCGACATCGTTCATCAAAACGAGATTTCCAAGGCCTCGTGTAAATAGAACACTCCTTATGTCCGTGCTGGAAAAAATTCCTACAAGTCTTCTATACTGATCAACAACCGGAAAATAGTGCTGTTTTGTCCCGGAAAAAAATTCCCTAAAAACCCGAAGAAGAACACCTTGAGAGCCGTTCCTAAAACCATGGAAAAACATTCCAAGACGTCACCCGAACAGTGCTGGTGACGATTCGCGTGCAGGACTCCCACCTGCAGCCGGAGGCGTGGTCACTGCTCGCGCCTTGCCCGGTTGGGCAGGTGACGAGCAGGATCGGCTTTTGAGGGCCGGCCTTCGGCGCGCTGCATGCGCCGCTTCTTTCCGGGCGACCTGACGCCAGAAACCCCATACGTGCCTCCCGCGATTCCTTGCAGGTAGCGGGAGGGCGTTGTGGAGTTCCGTGCGGCGATTCGGTCGCTCGGAGAGATTCTGTGCCCGCCGCGCGATAACCAACGCGGCGGCTTGATGAAAGGAAATGCCGTATCGCTCGGCAAATTTGTGTCGGCCAATTACGGAGGTATACGCCGGATTGCGCTGGTACACCTCGATGCCCCCGTCATGGGCGCGGGCCTTGATGACCGCGAAGGTCCGGGCGTAAGCCAGGCTGGACAGCATTCGGCTGTAGCGCACGCCCTCGGCCTCCAGCCGTGCCTTTTTCTTGGCGAAATCCAGCCTCTCGACGGCCAACGGTTTTTGCCTTTCCGTGGCGAGGGCCAGCAGTTGCTTGCCGGCTTCCCCCACGCGGGCGCTCGCTTGCTCGCGGGTGCATCCGTAGAGCACCAGCGGAATGCGCCGGGCCTCCACGAGATTGCCGAACCGATCGGTCTCGGCAACCGCCAGGTGGTCGGCGTTGAGGTCGACCCCAATCATGCCGCGGCGCTTGTCCGATGCGCACTCGAACGGCAATGCCTTGGTCGAGGCGAACACCCGCCAGCCCTTTTCGTCCCGGCGGAAGCGATAGCCTATCGCTTGCTCCAGGGTCAGGGCGGCCGCCAGATGGTCGGTGCCGTACCGAGGCATCGCCGCCTCGAGAATTAGGTATTTGTCTCCGGCGTTGCGCTCGATCAGCGCATCGGGCAGGCGCAGCCGCAATCGGAAGCGGTTCTCGCCGAGGTATTCGACCACGCAGCCCTGGCAACCGGCGGTCTCGTCCTTCGAGCCCAGTACGTAGAACTGGCTGCTGCGCGCCGCCTCCCACGCCTCGCGCCATTCAGCGTGGGA
>CALANC010000336.1 GCA_937925895.1 uncultured Desulfobacterales bacterium | reverse complement strand
ATAGCTAAGGTTATATTAAAGAATTCCTATGAATTTGCATATCATATTCCCTGCCACCTGTTTTTTTTGGAGCTTCATATGAAAGGGAATATCTAAAGGACGGGGCTTGCTGGGAGCATCCGGTCAAAGATATCCTGCACACGTTGTCAAGACGATTCATAACTTATCCAATTCTGCAGGAGAGAATTCATGAAAACTCGCCTCCGATTTGATCGAATGGAATTTGCCGGTTCTCTGGGTGATCTCGGGACACTTCTTCCTATTGCCATCGGCATGATCATGATTAATGGATTGAACCCTATGGGTACGTTTGTTTCAATCAGTATTCTTTATATTCTTTCGGGATTATATTTTAGAGTTACGGTTCCGGTTCAACCCATGAAGATTATCGGTGCCTATGCGATAGCTACAGCAATGACCGCTTCACAAATTATGGCTTCAGCCGCATTGCTGGGTTTTTTTCTTTTTATCATTGGTGGGACGAATGCCATAACCGTTCTCGGTAGATATACACCTCAAGCGGTTATCAGGGGAGTGCAACTCGCCACAGGTACACTCTTGATGGCGCAAGGGGTTAAATTTATAATCGGGTCATCTAAGTTTCAAATATTGAGAAAGATGGCGGAACCCTATCTATCCATCCAGACTCTGGGCCCAGTCCCTATCGGTATAATTATCGGGCTTACAGGAGGCGTATTGACATTTCTACTCCTTGAAAATAAAAAATTCCCTGCCGGGCTCGTGATTGTTCTCGGTGGGATTGTTCTGGGACTGGTTCTGGGCACTCATGCCGGACTCGAGAAGCTTAAACCAGGACTTTATTTTCCTGAATGGCTTCCTTTCGGGATTCCAGGGAGAGCTGATTTTACGTTTGCACTTTTTGCTCTGACGCTGCCACAATTGCCCATGACATTGGGGAATGCGGTTATCGCAAACGCGGACTTATCTCAAGAATACTTTGGTAAGGATTCAAAAAAAGTAACCTATCGTGCCTTGACTCTCAGCATGGCCTTCGCCAACTTGATGAGTTTCCTCTTGGGTGGAATGCCTCTTTGCCATGGAGCGGGTGGACTGGCGGCTCACTACCGTTTTGGTGCGCGCACGGCCGGTTCCAATTTGATTATCGGAAGTATTTTCCTGGTACTGACAATTTTTTTGGGTGCTCATGCACTTGCGATTGTTTATTTGGTCCCCATGGCTGTTTTAGGCGTTTTGCTTGTTTTTGCGGGGAGTCAGCTCGCCTTGACTATCATCGACATGAAAGAGCGGAAGGATTTATTTGTTACGCTGCTGATTTTGGGAATCACCCTTGCCTCGAATCTTGCTGTCGGTTTTCTCATCGGGCTTATCGTTGCCTATGCTATGAAATCTGAAAGACTGACGGTGTGAAACCAGAGGATGCAAGGAGTCAAGGGTTCGAGGATCCGAGTGAAATGGTAGAGATTTAAAAAAATTGAATATCTGACAAAAGTCATACGGATTTGTGTAAAACAATGTAACTAAATAGGGGAAGGACTCTATTTGTTTATTACCCAAATGATAATAGGGAGTAATAGTGCGAAAATGATCAGGAGTCCTGGAATAGATAGATAAGCCATGTACCATGGCTTGCCTTTCAGCTGTGCTTTCTTGATTTCTCTCAGGAACCAGTTTCCAATCATTATTGCCGCGACTAATACGGCGATTATTTTTAATAAGGCTATTAGATTCGACAAATTCTTCTCCTTTTCATCAAATTTGAACCCAGGGAATTCTAATCTTAATTGAAAACAGAGAAAATCGACAAACAGAGAATCATGTTGGCCATTTTGAGCGGGTTTCTACTCACCCTATCTTTTCCAAGGACCAACTTTTCATGGATCGCCTGGTTTTCTCTTATACCTTTATTCGCAGCACTAAACAATCTTTCTCCAAAAAAAAGTTTTTATATCGGCCTTTGTACAGGCGTTGCACACTATCTTACGTTGGTATACTGGCTGGCCTACACAATGAAAACATACGGCCACCTTCCCCTCTATTTGAGTGTGGCAATTCTCTTGCTATTAACCGCATACCTTGCGTTTTACACGGCAGTTTTTTCTATGACATTCATCTGGGCATGCTCGAGTCCTGTATATTTATTCACTATGCCTCCTTTGATTTGGGTTTCATTGGAATATATTCGGTCGTTTCTTTTCACAGGCTTCCCGTGGGAGCTTGTCGGATACTCGCAACATAACACATTACCCATCATACAGATTTCAGATATTTTGGGTGTTTACGGGATATCATTTTGTATCGTGCTGAGCAATGTCGCTATTTTTATAAACTGCCTCTTTATTATTGGAAAAACCTGGCAGGGGAAAAAGGTGGGTTTAGGACATGCGCTGGGATCCATCATGACCTTTGCTTTAATTTTTGGTCTAATATGGTTTTATGGGACGTGGCGAATAGAAAACGTCAATAAGCTGGCTTCCGGTTCTCCTTCGGTTCGGGCTGCAATTGTTCAAGGGAATATTGACCAGGATAAAAAATGGGATCGCGTATTTCAGCGATCATCAGTACTAAAATATATTAAACTTTCTCTTCAGACGAAAAAAAATAAGCCGGATCTTGTTGTGTGGCCTGAGACCGCAACACCGTTCTACTTTTTACGAAATGTGGAGTTGTCTAAATTGGTTCAAGATGGGATTCGTGAAACCGGTGCTGATTTTTTTATCGGCAGCCCTGCTGTAAAGTTCGAAAAAGAGACACCTAAACATTACAATAGTGTGTTTTTGGTGGGCCCGGATGGAAATCTTTACGGAAAGTACGATAAAGCCCATCTTGTTCCCTTTGGTGAATACGTCCCGTTTAAAAAATGGTTACCCTTTTTAGGGAAAATGGTGGAAAGTGTCGGAGATTTTCATTCAGGAAAAAAGGGCCAGACCATTCAATGGGGTAAGCATGTGATAGGCTCCCAGATTTGTTATGAGATTATTTTCCCAAACCTTGCCAGAGCCATGACTCAAAACAAGGCAGAATTGCTGATTAACGTCACCAATGACGCCTGGTATGGCAGATCGAGTGCGCCATACCAACATTTTTCCATGGCAAAATTCCGTGCCGTTGAGAACCGGCGTTCGCTTATACGTGCTGCCAACACCGGCATCAGCGGATTCATAGATCCTTCGGGCAAGGTTATCGGTTCAACCGAACTTTTTCAAGATGCCGTAATGACCACCGAGGTGCCGACTCTTGGGATCAAAACTTTTTATACCCGTTTCGGGGATCTGTTTGCCATGGCGTGCCTGGCATTGACGCTAGTTATCATGGGGATCAAAATTGCCTATCGCCAAAAAACCGCATGAAAATTTGGTCAACGGAAGTTGATGAAGTGATTTAAACGAGATTCAAGGGGTCAAGTGTCCATGTGTTTGTTCTTTAACTAAATTGAAGAAGAAGTTGTCTTTATTAATTAGTATCCATCTTCAGCTTTAAAATGGACACGGAGGTTTCCTATTCATAAATGAGGAATTTTTGTCTAGATCAAGGCCGCACAAGGGTTTACGGTGAGGCGTACTCCCTGTACGCCGCAACCGAAAAGCCGCGGAGAACGCAGATCCGGGCAAAAAGGGCCATTTATGGATGGAAACTAATTATTGTTGTAATTTGAAACCCAAATAGTGTAAAATATATATCAATCGGGATATTGGAAGAATGGAGTAGTGGAAAGATAATTATAGGAGGCAAACAAAATGAATTTAGAACTCAAAGATAAAATAAAGGATCTTTTTATGAAATTAGAACAATTTGAAGGTTATCTTTGACCTTGGCACGAAAAAAAACAGGCTTGAAGAAATTGAAGGTGTAATCGCTAAAAAGGATTTTTGGGACAATCCGGAAGAGAACAAACCCATTTTACAAGAGCGGACAATAATTTCTGGAATGATCGATAGGTTTGAAAACCTTTACAATGATCTTGAAGAAAGTGATGTGTTGCTGGAGCTAGCAATTGAAGAATCAGACCAGGATACAACCGAAGAGGTCGCCCAAAAGGTTCAAGGATTAGAAAAACAAATTAAAAGACTCTCCTTGGAGCTAATGCTTGATGGTGAGGAAGACGAGAATAACTCCATTGTTTCCATTAACGCAGGAGCCGGTGGAACGGAAGCTCAGGACTGGGCTGAGATGCTGTTTAGGATGTATGTGCGCTGGATTGAGCGCAAAGGTTTTAAAATTAATGTCGTTGACTTTCAGCCGGGTGATGAAGCAGGAATAAAGAGCGTTACGTTTACGGCAAATGGAAAATATTCATACGGCTATTTAAAGACTGAAAAAGGTGTCCACCGTCTGGTAAGGATTTCACCCTTCAATGCCAGTGGAAAACGGCATACTTCTTTTGCATCCGTATTTGTATATCCGGAGCCCGATAGTGAGATTGTTGTGCAGATCGATGATAAGGATCTTCGTACAGACGTTTACAGGGCCAGCGGTGCCGGCGGGCAGCACGTCAATAAAACAAGTAGTGCCGTTCGTATTACCCACCTTCCCAGTGGAATCGTTGTTCAGTGCCAACAGGAAAAATCGCAGTTCAGAAACAAAGAAATGGCAATGAAAGTGCTTAAAGCCCGGCTGTACCAGCTTGAAAAACAAAAGCAGCAAGATAAGTTGCAGGAAATACACGAGAGTAAAGATGAAATTGCCTGGGGCAGTCAAATCCGATCCTATGTCATGCACCCCTATCAGAAGGTTAAAGATCACCGCACCAATCTTGAAGTCGGTAATATAAATGATGTCCTCGATGGAGCACTTGATCCATTTATAGAAGGCGTGTTGTTGGCTCAGAAAAGTCCCTAAAGAATACCAAGGCAGAAAAACTCTTAACTGTAAAATGCATTTTCCTTGACCTTGAGAAATGTTTCGGGTAAAGAGAGATAAAATTTTTCATGCAGGATTTAGATTTTAGCCCTATTTTTCATATCAACATGAAAAATGAAGCTGAAATTTAGTACGAATGTTATATAAGATCTAAGATATAATCTGAATCTTGCAAGATTCAGGATTTAATTGAGTTATGCAATAGGCTGAAAGCCACCCAGACTCTAAGGGTGGCTTTTTTATTAGAGCCCAACTTATGGCTAAACTGCTTGTCATCGATAATTACGATTCTTTTACTTACAATCTGGTGCAGATGTTTATGCATTACGATTTGGAAATAAACGTATATAGAAGTGACAAGATAACGCTGGAGGAAATTGAAACCCTCAATCCGGATTATGCTCTCATCAGCCCCGGGCCCAAAGACCCGGCCCACGCCGGCATTTCTATTCCTTTGGTTAAAGCCTTCTGCCAAAAGATACCCATCCTTGGGGTATGCCTGGGTTTACAATGCATCAACGAGGCTTTTGGCGGCATTACCGTACGGGCGCCGGTACCGATGCACGGGAAAACCAGCGTCATTCAGCATAAAAGTGTCGGCGTGTTTAATGGAATCAAATCCCCCTTTGTTGCCATGCGATACCATTCGCTCATGGTCAAATTTGATCAGACCGAACTCGTGGTCGTGGGCCGCAGTCCGGATGATGTCATCATGGGCATGTCTCATCCCGAATTCCCACTGCAT
>CALANC010000335.1 GCA_937925895.1 uncultured Desulfobacterales bacterium | reverse complement strand
TTGGCGAAAAGGTAAAATTCCTATCTATCATGAACGCCAATCTTGACAATCTCTTGATTTTGAGATGTAATCATAAGAATTCAAGATAGTTGCCGGTTCAAACCCAATAAAGGAGATGAAAAATGTCAATGGAAAAGCGTGATAAACGCTTTGGTTTCGTTGCGGTAGAGCTCGGATTCATTACCACTGATCAACTATTTGAGGCCTTAAAAACTCAAGTTATGGAAGAAATGGAAAGCGGCAAGCGCCAGCTCGTCGGTCAAATTTTATTCCAAAAAGGATATATAACAAGCATTCAGATTGATGAAGTACTTTTATATATGGGCATATCATGAGTCGGCACCCCTTTCCAAGCATGAATTCCCATTTCCGGCAAAGGGCTCTAATTTTCCTTTGACATCACCGATTAATGAATTAATTTATGGTAAAAGCTTCTCTGGTGTGCGTGCATCTTATTCTCCGGTCATCAGCAAATAAACAAAAAAAAATGAGCACCGGGTTTAACAACGGCATTTTGAGAAGCCGAAAAATACAAAGCCAAGTGGTCAACATGTGGGAGGCTATTTGGCTTCACAAGGCAGATCAATAGGGTCTGCCTTTTTTATTGTCTTTTTGTCTTCTTTTTCAGCTTGGCAAAGTCATAGCTAATTAAATCATTGTACGTAGATTCGGCTTTGTCAGGTTCGACCTGCCACCAAATTAAAATATTATCATGACTATAGAAATAATGCCTGAGTCCCATTCCTTCAGTTTGAAAGTGAACGTTACCACCAATTTTGATAGGTTCTAATGGTGAAAAAATACGGGTTCCTTTTGCTATTTTTTTGGCCATACTCACCAAATCAGTCTGTGCTTTTTCAGCATTTTGATAGACAGTTGCGTAAAGTATATTCCTGGACTTTTTGCTTCCATAATAAGCAATGAAGTTGTCAGTGACATCAAGTTTTTTACCATGCATTTTATTGATAATACGGGTGGCTTTTTCGTTTTGAATCATCTTTGTAAGTGTCAAATCACCCAATTTTTTTGGCAGATAATCATTCCCATTACTGCAACTTGTTAGAACGAAAAAACCGAGGAAAAATAATTGAAAGGGTTTTTTTTGCATTTGAAACTCCCTTAATTGATGGGAGTCTATAGGAGAGGAAAATTTCTGTCAAACTCCAAAAATACGACGGCATTTAGAACCGTAATATAATTCCCTAACACGGCTTGTTATTTATCCTTTTATTTAATATATAGAAAAAGAAGTTTGAGCACTAGGTTAATAGGCCCCTTTGTTTGGGGTTCGAAACGCCTTTTTATTCTGTTTCCTTCTCTAAAGTAGGACCACATGAAAAATAAATTGCTTCTCGCTGTATTTTCTGTTTTGGCACTGGCGTTGGTATGTGTCATTGCCTTGTATTTCCTAAAACCGTCTCCTCCCGTTGGAATAACACCCGCCGAGTTGCTTCCGGAGGACACTATACTTGCTGTGGAGCTC
Source organism: uncultured Desulfobacterales bacterium (assembly GCA_937925895.1). Lineage (GTDB taxonomy): Bacteria > Desulfobacterota > Desulfobacteria > Desulfobacterales > UBA11574 > CALANC01. The sequence continues at coordinate 2,816 of CALANC010000335.1, read as the reverse complement.
GTTGATCTGGAAAGAAGTATTGATGAATTTAAATCGAGCAAACTGGGGAAAAAACTAAAGGAAACTGATCTTTTTGGCGTGTTAGAGGCACAAGGAACCGAGAAAACTGCCCTAGAAAATTATGCCAAGATGAAATCGGCATTTTGGGCTTCCGTTGACAGCCTGTTATTCAAGGAGCTTTTCGGGAGCAGGGTGTGGGTTGCGATTTTGCCCCTGCCTATAGAACATCCGTCGGATTTAAATGACGTTCTGCCAAGCGTTGTACTGATTTCACAGACAAAACACCGAACCGGATTGGTAGATTTTATTAACCGGATAGTGACTAAAAAACCTGAATATAAAACAGAAAAATATAAAGGCCATGAAATAACCAATTTTGAACTGGAAAATAATATAACTGTTTATTATTCATTAGATGATAATTACCTGATAGCCACCTTTGATCTAAAGACATTACAAAAATGTCTCGATCTAAAAACCAATAAACAGCCTTCTTTAGCAAACAACGAATACTATCAGGACCTATCCAAACGACTCGCCGCCCCACCGTACAGAGCCTTTGCTTTTAATAACACCGAAAAAATGTATGAAAATATCACCCTGCTTTTGGCTCATTTGTCCGGATCTGATAAACAACATAAAGAAATGAAGCAAATTGCCGCATCCCTTGATAATTGGAAAGGCTTCAATGCACTTGGCTCCGCAGCATACAAAGACGGCAGCGACATGTTGCAGACAAAACTGTTGGTGATGTTTGATAAAAAACAGATGTCTGCAGAATACGCCAAAATTTTCAGTTTTCAACCAACTGAAAACCGAACCTTGAGTTTTATGCCGGAGGAACCGCTGGTCTACTATTGGACAAATCTTGTCGACTCAAAAACACTGTTAAACTTTTATTTAAAGACCTCAAATCTTGATGAAAAAACAATAACAGCCATGAAAGCCAAGTTTAAAAAACAAACCGGCGTAGAATTTGACGAGGCATTACAGGCGTTCGGCAACCAATTAAGTTTTGTTTTAACAAATGTTAAAACAGGAGGTCTTTTTCCTGTCCCGGAAATGAGTCTGGTCCTGCAAACAAAAAACCGGGATACAGTATTAAAACTTGTCAATTCCTTAATCAGGCAATCAAAAATGGAATTACTAGAGGAAGAAATTAATGGCACGACAATCAACTATTTGGTCTTTCCGTTTGGAAACGATCTCCAGCCGGCTTATGCCTTTATGGAAGATTTTTTCATCGTTTCGATAAATCGTGAGTTGATCAAGAATATGATCGGGGTTGCCGAGAATGGAAAAAACATTGCTTCCGGCCAGGCATTTGCCCTTGTAAACAAAGGATTAACAGATAAAAACAATATCATATCCTTTGTCAAAATTGACCGCCTTATCGACAGGATAATAGATATCTTCGAATGGAGAGACCGTTTGAAAGCATTGAAAGCTGAAAAGCAATCGCATAAAAGCGATATCGCCAAAGACAAAATTGTTATTCCCGTCCTCGAAAGTTTACAAATGTATGTAGCGTTTGGTTCACGATGCTTCATCAACGACAGCGAGTTGACGGTAAATTCTTTCTATAAGATCGAGAAATAGCAATTGTCGATCAAAATTTGTTGCAGCTAATAATATTTTATAAGAGAAGAACCAAAAGATATGACCAAATATGACATCACTCAAATACAGGTAGGTAAAAACAAAGTCGGAATTGTCGGTCTGAGAAGCACCATAGAGGAAATGGCCACAGATTTTGTTCAAAAGCCTGATGACATTATTTCTGCCGAGTTTTTGCATCGACTTTCCAATAAAAACTACATCCCCAACAAGGTCAGGGAAATATATGGCCGCGCTTTTGTCCGTGAGTTCAGAAAATACCTCGGACAGCCTTATGAAAAAGAGCGCCTGGAAATGTTAGAGGTGAAAGTCCTTGGGCCCGGATGTGCTCAGTGTGACCGCCTGGAAAATGAGGTGATGGAGGTTTTGACCGAAATGAACTTGCCTGCCAATATAGAACATGTAAGAGATCTTGAAGAAATTGGCACATACGGCGTCTGGGGGATACCGGCCTTGATCATCAATGACAAGGCTGTCTTCGTAGGAAAGATACCTCCCAAAAGTGAAATTAAAAAACACTTGGAAGATGCCTGGGATTCATAAATCCCAAATTACAAGCACCAAATCCCAAACGAAACTGATTAAAAAACCGTTTGGAATTTTGAATTTGGTCATTGTTATTTGGAGTTTAATTGTTGCCGGATAGGAGCGAGAAACTTGATTATTAAGATGCCGGTGAAGCAAAGAAGGGGTGTTTACTCGTCTTGAATCATCTCAACCAGGGTCTGGATGACCGTTTCCTGGACTTGGCTTTCAATTTTGAATTTAATTCCAATACCATCCGGGGTGACGCGAGCGATTTCACCACCGATTTTAAACGGCTGCTGGTAATCCGGAGACATAAAGGTCATTAAAACCGTCTGCCCGACCGAAAAAGCACGGGAGGTTTTGATAAATACACCACTGTCACTCATGTTTCCAATAAAATCACGATAATACTTATCCCCTACAACATAATCAACCGTCATTAAAAAATCTTTTCGATCATGTTGCCTGTATTCCCTGCTTTTTTCCTCGTCGAACTCTCTTAAGAGCTTAACCTGTTGTTCCAATGACATGTTCTTAATGCGTTCGATCAATTGAGCCGTGATATCGAATTCCGCTGCTGGATGGTCGGATTCTCCCATTTTATGACACCTTTAGAAGAAATGTTCACCTTTATTTCATGGTTTGCCTTCGATTGCAACATTAGCAAATAT
>CALANC010000334.1 GCA_937925895.1 uncultured Desulfobacterales bacterium | reverse complement strand
CACTGGTAAAATTTTGCATATTATTTTGAACAGAATGGCATCACACAAATAAAAGGATAAAAGACTCATGTTTGTCCCATTAATCGGAATCAGCGAAAATATAAAAAGAATAAAGGAACTGATCGAACACATCGCAGACACCGGATTAAACGTTGTCATCGCCGGTGAAAGCGGTGTGGGTAAAGAAGTTGTGGCACAAAATCTTTACAACAGTTCTAGAAGAAAAAATAAACCGTTCGTAAAGGTCAACTGCGCGGCATTACCGGAGGGTTTACTTGAAAGTGAGCTTTTTGGATTCGAACGGGGTGCTTTTACCGGAGCGGCACGAAAAAAGCGCGGCAAATTCGAGCTGGCCAACGAAGGCGTGTTGTTCTTAGACGAAATAGGTGACATGTCTTTTCCGCTTCAATCCAAACTCCTTCATGTTCTTCAAAGTGGAGAGTTCGCCCCGCTTGGTTCTGAAAAAGAGGTAAAAACAGATGCCTGGGTTATAGCAGCCACCAATCAAGAGCTGGAGGAACATGTAAAAAAGGGACTTTTCCGGGAAGATCTCTATTACCGACTGAACATAATTAAAATATTTATCCCCCCTCTTCGCAAAAGGCCTGAAGATATTCCTCCTTTACTCGACTATTATATCAATAAGTATGCCGAACAATTTGACAGTAAACAGCTGATAAAACCCGACAGTGAGGCTATGAGGATGCTCCTGTCATACCATTGGCCGGGGAATGTCAGGGAGCTTCAGAATGTACTTAAAAGCTGCATGGTTATAGGCAATTGGGAAGAAGTGATTCAAGGTCTTTCTACGAAAACCCAACCCGTCTCTGGTTCAATATCAACTCAATTAGCTATAGAAGGGGCTTCAGTTGTCGAAGATCTTTTAAACTTTGAAGGAGAGAATTCACCCCACCACGCATCATTTTCGCTAAAAAAGATTAAGCGGAAAGCCCTAGATAGAGTCGAAAGAGAGGTCATCTCACATGTACTGGATAAAACAGGTTGGAACCGCAGCAAAGCAACTAAAATTTTAAAAATTAGTTATAAAACACTACTTTACAAAATCAGTGATTTAAATATAAAACCTCCCGCAGATATAAGCAGCAAAAAGTCCTGAATATTGGAAAATCAAAGCGTCGAGACCTTTGAAAAACGTTCAATTTTGTTCAAGGTCAAGGAAGGCGATAATTTTAACCACAGGCATACATTGAGTATTCCGCGGATTTAAATTTGAGCCTGACACAGAGATTGGACAAAAGAGGGTGTTTTTCAAAGGTCTCAGGTTAGGGCAACTGCATAGGCCGCCCTCCGTTCAAACTCATTTCTGCGATCTTTTGTTTTTCTCAAGTCATTTTCAGGGTTAATCATCTTTTTTAATATACCATTCAATCCTCTACGAGCTACTCCTGACCTACGATCCTCAACTCCTCGACGGTCGGTTTCGATTCTACGGTCTTCGTTTAACCTTCTGTTCGGAATGTGGCTTGTATATGAAAATTGTCTTCTATCAATACCTAACCGTCTGCCACCGTTGTCAACTAATGCAATTACCGTCTCAGATATACTCATATTCATTTCCTCATGCTACATAAACAATCCGCATTCACCATTTATAATTTTTTTCACGTATTCTCTGCTATATGCAAGAGAGATGCCGAAAAGATAAATTTCTATTAATAATTAATTGTTCTTGCTTTTTATATTCAAATTCAAATGGTTAAGATTGTTACTAAAACCATAGAGGACTATCTTTCCTAAAAATCTACCTCCTAGCAGAGCGTTTCAAATAGTGACAGATCTATAAAAAAATAATAATTACATATAGATATATATTGCTAAAATCGCTAATGAGTCTCATCTGATCGGCGGCTTTTTTAAAACAAAAATATTGTCGCCATTTGAAACCCTTTGGGCTTGCCAAGTTTGCCTAATCTGCTGCGTTATTAGATAGTTGCAGTAGCAAACTACGGCTGCATATCTCATTCCTCAGGCCGCCTCGCCTTGCCCGTCCGCCATCGGCTGCGCCTCAGGCGAATGTCGGATGGGCTTGGCCGGCGGGCGAGCTTCCATCTCCAGCAAACTCGACAATCGCTCAATTTAGGTGCCTATTTGTGTAATTAAGGTGACACTATTTCTGTAATTCTGGTAACAACCACAAGCTGAAAAAGGTTTTTATTGAAAAAGAAAACATTTTGATGGTAGAAATGAGTTTCGGCAAAAGCTTGAATTCCTTTTCACTGCTACAAACTACTGGGAGAGACCTTTGAAAAATCGAGACGTTAAATTAATCCCAAATTTTATTGTGGAGGTAAAATAATGGGTCGATTAAGAATTATTTTACTGCTCTTTCTGTTTGTATTCACAACAATGTATGGCTGTTCATCAGATGAAGAAAAGAAATTGTCTCACCTTGAAAAAGGAGAAACCTACTTTGAAAAAGGAGAATACAAGAGCGCAGAACTCGAGTTCAAAAATGCCATACAGATCGACCCGAATTTTTTAGATGCCTACATAAGGCTTGGTGAAACCTATCTTAAGCTTGGCAACTCTCAAGACGCTTTCAGGACATATTCAATGGTTGCAAATATCGACCCGGACAACACGGATGCCCAGCTCAAGCTGTCAACCTTCTATTTTCTTGGAAAAAAATTCGAAGAGTCACGTGAAAAAGTGGATGCTATCCTAACCAAAGAGCCTGATAATATTGAGGCATTATTCTTGCTTGCCGGTATCCTGGAACAAGAAAAAAATCTGTACGAAGCGACATCAATTTTAAATAAGATTTTGGATCTCGACAACAAGCAGACCCGTGCATATATGGGACTTTCCCGAATACTGGAGCAACAAGGAAACCTCTCAAAGGCTGAAAAGATCCTAAAACAAGCAATCGACATTGATATAAAGGCCATAGACCCCCACCTCGCCCTTTTCAGGTATTACATTCGTAAAAAAGACCATGATCGCGCCGAAGCTGAAATAAACAAAACGATCGTTTTAAACCCACAAAATGCTGACTTGTATATTGCTCTCGGAAATTTTTATTTCAGTCGAAATGAAAAGGAAAAAGCGGAAACAGCGTACTTAAAGGCAATCGACACGGATCCAAAAGACATTAAGTCATATATGGTTATAGCGGGTTTTTACGATACGGTCGGCAGAATAGATAAGACCCTGACCACATACAAAAAGGCCCTTGATCTCCAACCTGATGATATAAGGATAAAAAATACCATCGCCAGATTTTATCTGAAAAATAAAAAAATGGAGGAGGCTGAAAAATATATATTAGATATTTTAAAGGAAAGACCCAAATATTATCCGACCCGGATTCTAAAAGGCGAACTATCCATCCTAAAGCGTGAATTTACCGAAGCAGTCGAGATATTTGATCAGTTGATCAAGGAAGAGCCGGGAGCAGCAACGCTATATTATTTCAAAGGTGTCGCTCATTTGGGTAAGGGTGAACCCAGAATAGCTAAAACCGCTTTTGCTAAGGCTATTGAATTAAATCCCAAACTGGCGGTTGTTCATTATCATCTCGGATTGGTTTACCATAAAAAAGGCGAGAAGGATCGGGCGAAGGAAGAACTTAAAAAGGCTCTCAGCCTGGACCAGCAATTTGACGGGGCAGATGAGGCCCGACAAATACTTTCCAATCTGTAAAACCTAATTCTTACCCTTAGGACTGTATTTTGAAATATTTTCCTATTAAAATATTTATTTTGTGCATGCTGTTGCCGCCGGTTTTTTACATTATTTCTGTGCTGTGCCTCGAGAGCCATTTTAATAGCCGGTATACAAAAGAGATTGGAGATATTTATACAGGTGATACACGTCCCCTTTTTGACGGCAGCATCAGCCTAAAAAATGCGATTAATAAAAACATACGCGGCTATCTTCAAAGCAAGACCTTGATCGCATGGGGATTGAAGACAACCATCACCGTTAAAACTAAAGGCAACACAATTTTATATCCCATAATTTTCGAAGGCGGAGAAGAGTCCCTTTTACCGCCTGCACCCATGCAGGTTGCTGCTGACAACTACAAATTAATGAATCAAGGTTTAGTGTTAAATGTCGATGTAATACTCGATCACAACTCCCTGCTTTCAAATTCAATGCTCGTATTTTATATCTGTCTCTCTGTTCTTGCACTGTTGCTTAATTACCTGTCCGGGATTAAAAAGTTCCGGCTGGAGAACTCAGAAAAAAGCAAAGAAATTGTTCGCCTGGAAAAGTTAGAAAAAAATCAAACAAAAAAGCTGAAAGC
>CALANC010000333.1 GCA_937925895.1 uncultured Desulfobacterales bacterium | reverse complement strand
TAAATTAATAAAAAATGAAAATGTTGCTGGTAAACCACTTAGAATAGACTTTTTAATATTTTCCGGTAACATGCCCTGAATATTAAAAAAAGTCAGCAAGTTATCACGACTGTTCGCAATTTTTATATTCGTAAGCCTTTTTTCCTGAGCAAAGGCCGTACTTTGTATAAACAATAATATGGTAAAAAGAATAACACATTTTTTTAGTTTAGCAGATAACTTCATAATACCAAGCCCATTTTGACTAACCCGGATGTTTATCCATTTCAAATAGGTTTCCCACTAAAACGAAAATAATAAAACGCGATGGTGTATTCAAAGCGCCCGTCTTAAAAATTTTCTTTCACATTCGTTTTCTTCTTTCTGAACAATTTCCATAGTCGCATGATCCATTTTTCAAAAAGCGACCCAGCAAATCCACTGCATGAACATATTGAGGGTAGGGCTCCATTCGCATCAGACGATGCGATGAAACGAACAGCGAATGGAGCCCGCTAGTTAAGCGCAGGATGCACCCTGGTTAACTCCTATTCTTCCAAGTCCTCAAAGATGACACTCTCTGTGATGGTTTTGTTTAGATTTACCGCTCTCGCTATGACCTCGACTTTAAACTCCACCAGTTCTTCAGCATCTTCAGCATCCTGAATTTGGTCGACGAATTCTGCCGAAACGGTGAACTCGGTTGCGCCGGCCAGAAACATACCAGTATTCACAAGCGTGTGCTCATCACCATCTACCTCGATCACCAGCTCGGCGACAACCTCGTAGCCGATAATTTCCGGACCTCCACCCGGCTGGGTCCACTCGATGACATATGGATTATTGCCAGGGCCAGGCAGTGCCCCAGGCCCGGTAATAATGGGGGCAGTCGGAAGTTCGTAGGCCAAATCCGCCTCTCCTACCAGTTTGTCTCCTTCAACCGCCTTGCCCATAAAAGTATACGTTCCCTTTGGGAATTTGGCCTGGAATTCTGCGATCGCTTGTGCGAGAGTTCCCTCAAGCTCCGGCTCAGCACTTTCGGTAAAGACCTCGGTACTGCCGATTTCCTTCAAGCCTTTTCCATTCTCGACATCGAAGATTGTCTTACCTTCCGGATCTTCGACCTCAACCTCCTCCCAGCCTTCTGCATCAAAGAATATTTGAATACCCAGGTCTAGATCCGTGGAGTTGAACTCAAAAAATATCTCCGTTTCGGCGAACTCGATCTCGTCAGCCAAACAATTCGGGGAAGTGACACCCAGGATAAGCGCGACCGCCGGGACCAGCAGAACGGTCATCAGACGCATTTGTTTCACCTTTCCATTTCGCTTATTTAGTATGTGTTTCATTTTTTTTTCCTTTCTTTGTTATCATTAAATTGAATGTGAAATGGTTTGCTCCAGATAGTTTTTCAAATAACCTCTTGGAAAATTTCTTTGTTCTTTTATCACCTCCTTTCTGCGTTAAAGGCGGCTTTTGACATAAAAAAAGCCCCCCATCCGGTGGTGGAGAGCCCATTGACATGCTGCAAATACTTTGATATATTAATAATACTTGAGCGTGCTGCAAGGCCCTCAGGTTTTCCAAGCCAAGCACCCAGACCCGCCAAAGTCGCGTGCTTGGCTTTTTTATATTCGCCTAACTATTTAGCGTTTTTATCCTCGCTTTTCTTTTTGCTTTTTAAAACGTCTATGATGTATCCAACAATTTCTTTTGCCTCACCTTTTTCCTATTCAAAAGAAACCTTGTCGGCAACAAGAATGCTACGAGCGATATCAACCGGCACACCTTTAATTTCGATGTTAACGCCTAGTGCAATATCGCCCGGTGTTCCACCTTCATATACGGTCTCCGCATCCGTTTGCACCACCTGAGTCCCAATAGTAAACTCGGAGGGAGAAACGATATTTGTGACTAGCCCCTCCACTTCGATCTGATCCGGTTCCCAGAACTCAACTTCCCATGCAAAGAGAATACCGTCTTCCAGACTACCTTCAGCCTCGAGCTTCTGACCCGGTGCAATATCGTCCGCTGTCCCGTCCACAAATACGGTGTCTATATCCGTTCTTACCACTTGAGTCCCTACGGTAAATTCGAACACCGAGACAACGTCAGTGACAAAACCCGTCACTTCAATTTCATCTGCATCCTCGACGTCCAGCTCATCCCCAAGCTCGATGACATCTGCCAGCATCTCCCCGGTAATGGGATCAAGCGTACCCTCCACTTCTACCAATAGGCCGTCAGTCGGTACACCTCCCGGCAAACCGCTTGTATCAGCCGAGGAATAGTCCACTGTGAGATCATTGATCTTGAATGTTTCCTGGACGGGAATCAGGTTCTCCACAAAACCTGTTACCTCAAATATGACACCATCGGTCTTTTCGAGAAACGTTGCCCATATGTCTCCCGTATCATCGGACAAGCCACTCACTTCAACCACATCGTTCACAGCTATGTCATCAAAAGTCGTTCCTTTAAACACTGTAACAGCGTTTGCGATCACTGTCTGGCCCAGAACCACAATGTCTTTCCTGGTGGTATCGACCACAGTGATGCTCTCTATGGGTCCTTCGACATTGTCGTTGTAAATTACCCGATCTGCCACGGCGCTCTCACTGTCTATGCTTCCAGTTCCCTCGACGGTTACCACCATACCGATATCCAGGTTATCCAGAACAATATCATCGCCAACGCCTATTTCTTCTCCCTCCACAATGATTACTGCGTTGCTGGTGTCGAACTCAGTTCCGTTTACAACAATGCTACCGAACGCCGTGATCGCTCCAGCGGTAATGATTCCAGAGCCACCGATACCGCCACCCGCAACTTTCGTACCACCTCCGCCGCAACCCCCGTAGGAAATCAACAGCAGAGCTGACAACAGTACCAATGCTAAGGTTTTTAGGTGGTATGTTTTCATCTCAATTTTCCTCATCTGAGTATGGTTCTTCGAAATAGTAAACACCAACTCCCGCCCGGTTACGACCAGTGCCTTCAACTGTGGGATTGACATCTCGATCGCGCTGAGCCAACCACTGATCCAACTTTTCCAACAGAGCCTGTGCCCTTTTAGCGGATAGCTTGCGAAACGCTGGCAAGACCTCGTCTGGCAGATTGTCATACGCTACCTTGCGCTGGAACAGTGGACCAATGGAATCAGGTTTCAAATTGTGGCCTATAGTGGAGATCAGGTGTCCCGCATCTGTCCCTAAAATGTGGAGTTTATCGGCGTCACTACTTTCGGGGATATAGGCCCGAGTCAGCAAACAAATCCTTCCGTCTTCCAATCGCTCTACCGCACCCACTCGAATCAGTTCATCGAGGATAGCACGGACCGGCACATCACCGCTAAAACGCTTGACCAGTTCGCTGAATGTCACACCTGGCCCTGCTATAGGCAGTGAGGCGGGCTCACCCTCGGCGTCTTGGAAGTCGCTCTCCCGCAGCCAGGCAGCGATCACTCGAGCGGCCCGGTTGTACTTTTCGATGCTTTCGCGATCATCCGGTCTGGGGAGTTGTCGTACTCGCATGACCTCCTTGCGTGAAAGCCCCGTAACCACTGAAACCCGTGAGGTAGACTGTTTTCGCCCCTTTATACCGAACTCTTTTCTGGCCACATCAACGTAGATCCATTTTGTAAGGTCTGCGAATGTGCCGTATGAAACACCTCTACTGAGGAGTATCCGTACCAGAGGTCTTAGCAACCTGAGGATGGCTGCGAATAGAGGTTTTTGATGTTCGTGGTCCATAGGCCTTTGTTTGTTTCAAATAAAAAAGAAAAGACTCAAGAAGACATATTTGGGAATATATTCCCAAAAAATGTATTTGTCAAGAAAAAAATGAGCGCTCAAAATAAAACTGGGTAAGCCTTAACTGCCAGAGAAATGAAAAAATTTGGTGGGTATTTGATTTTCCAAAGCACGGATAATCAAATAACATAAGAAAATTTTGGAGATTTATCTAAGGCCACAGCATGTTGTGGTGACGGATTTATCAGAAGAACTCAAGATTTAGGACCTACACCTACCATTACTGAAAAGCCATGCTAACCAACCCAAATCAAATGTTGTGTTATCTTACTAGTAGCACAACCTGAAGCCAGTTCTTGTTTTATGCATATATCATCAAAATGAAAAGAGCAAATCCCGGAAAAGGATTTGCCCTCATTGAAAAATGATATTACACCAAATTTTAAATATGATACGTGTGTTAGATGTCAGATTGAGGTTGATCAAACTTAACACCGATTCCCTTTGAGTCGATTCTTACAATTTTTCCTGCGACTTTGATAGGGGTTCCAGAATCTGGGTGTGGAAAACTCATGGAAAGCTCTTTACTAACAGATAGAGGGATTCCAGTTTCAATAAATAATCCGCCAGCACTTAAATTTTTTATGAAATCTTTAAAAGAGAGACCATTAGTTTTAAAGAATGCGTAAATTGAAGTATGTTTTCTGGAATGCTCTCTTTTATCAACGAGCATAGATTGCTGCCATTTCTCCAAACCTGTTAAAGGTTTTCGCATTTCTTTTTCGAGCATTCTAAAAATTATTTCAGATGTTCGAAAGTGGACTTCCTCGATGCTATTTTTCTTTCTATTATTTGTCTCAATATTTATTTCTTTTTCAATAGCTAAAGGTTCGTCGAATTTCACACCAAATCCATTAGGTTTAACTCTTACAATTTTCCCCTCAACTTCGATAGGGTCTTCATTGTTCGATAAAGTAAATGCAATTGTAACTTTCTCGTCAACAGTTGCTGGCGTCTTTGTTTCGAGAAATAATCCACCAGCACTTATATTTGTGATGTAATCTCTGAAAAAGTAATTGCCAACCATAAAGAGTGCATAGACAGATAGATCTTTTCTGGCATGTTCTCTTTTACCACGATTGAAATTCCACCATTTTTCTAAAACAGTCAGGAACTTTTCCAATTCTGATTCGGACATGGC
>CALANC010000332.1 GCA_937925895.1 uncultured Desulfobacterales bacterium | reverse complement strand
AACGACATTCCAGGTGACATGGTAGAATGCGGGGTATGGAAAGGCGGGTCGATGATGGCGGTTGCCAAAACCCTATTAGACCTTGGCCATTTAGACAGAAAACTCTACCTTTTCGATACCTTTGAAGGAATGCCAGAACCTCAAGATGTTGATGTTTCTTACACCGGAGGTAAGGCATCTAAAAAATTTGAGAAAAGAAGGATTACTAATAACAGTTCTCATTGGTGCTTTGCTTCGTTGGATGAAGTCAAAAGAAATATGTTTGAGACTAGCTACGATAGGGAAAAATTATTTTTTGTGAAAGGAAAAGTTGAACATACAATACCCGATAATGCTCCACAAACTATTTCACTATTAAGGCTAGATACAGATTGGTACGAATCAACGAGGCATGAACTTTTACATTTATACCCTCGTTTGTCTCATGGTGGTGTAATTATCATTGACGATTATGGTCACTTTTTAGGGGCAAGAAAAGCAGTTGATGAATATATTGAACAGAACAACTTATGCCTTCTTCTCAATCGACTCGACTATACTGGAAGAATTGGTGTGAAATTTAATGGTTAGTCACTCAGCAAGAGGTTGTCCAATATCTTCATCCAACAATGATATTATAAACCTGGCAGGGTCAGCAATTCCCCTGCCTTTTCTTATTTATTATAGCTTGCATATATCTACTAATGTAAGTATCAGAGCTTCAAAATTTGTGTGATATCATTTTTTCAATAAGGGCAAATCCGTTTGACAGGGTTTGCCCTTTTTAGTTTTATGGTATCTGAGCTGGGTGGCAGTTCAAAGAACTGGACAAAGCCGCTTTTATGGTTAATTTTGAATACATCTTTACTTCTTACAGCCCCAAACAAACTGAGGAGGCCACATATGCCCAAAGAAAACCGCGAAGTTGCTTTTCGATCGGCCTTGAGCCTCACACCCTTGTTGGAATTTTGGAGACACAACATCTCCCCAAAATGTTCGTATATGGCTGAGATGTTTAACGAATTTGAACAGCGGCTCCAAAAAATTCCCGACCTTGAAGGCCCCATCGAAGATCTGGCCCTTTTAAAGCACCATCAAGACCTGTTAATGCCCCTTATGAGCGTGGTTTTTCCGGCCTCTTCCTGGGAGACCGAAATCGTCGGTGCACTCATACCCTACCGGGGAGTTGCATTTTATGCCTCTCCCGTGTTTGAGCGCCTCTTAATGAACGCAGACGGCTCTTTAAAGGGTCAACCCAAGGAAGATCAGGAGATTTCACTAAAAGGCCGGCAACTGCGGGCATACATATTAATTCTGGAAAGAATCTATGGCATGCAGGTGGGATTGGATACGCCAATAATTCAAGTGGTCCCGGATCCGCAAACCGGTTTGGATCGCTATTTTCGGTTAAGTCCCGACCTACGCTTCATCGACGTCCACACCATTGGAAAACCGCTAGAATTAAGCTCCGAAGATCGGCAGACCATCTGCGACAATATCACCGATCTTCAGGTGCTTTCCGGATTTATGCCTTCTGACAAATTTGAATTTCGTGGATTTACCGCTATGCGTGCCGTTGATATTACCGAGTCCGAAGTCATTTCGGCTTTACAAACCGACTTAATCGATCAGGAATCGATTTTTTCAGCCGGCGGCTTCCGGCGTGTTTTGCAGCGTCTCCGGACCCTGTTCGGTCGTTCGGAACTCATGGCGGGCATCGGCGCCCTGCAGGAGAACAGAGCTCTGGTAATCAAAGACGGCTGCCCAAGTTCTGCCAACTGTATTTTTTCCAACTCCAAGCACCTTCCTCTTGGTGATCTTGAAGGTTCACTATGGCTACAAGCAATCGCACAGGCAGCCCCACTCCGAATTTCAGATCTAAAAGAAGAAGAAAACCTCAATCCCGTTGATCAAGAGGCCCTGAATCACGGCGTCAGATCCACGGTGGTATCTCCGCTTTTGTATCAGGGTGACGTGATCGGTTTTTTAGATATTATGAGCTCTCGCCCCAATGATCTCGGACCTTTTGATACAATGCTGGCCCAGCAGATCGCCCCGCTGTTTTCCGTGGCATTAAAGCGGGGAATCGATGAAATGAACAATGAAGTTCAGGCGGTCATCAAAGAAAAGTGTACTGCCGTCCATCCGGTGGTTGAGTGGCGGTTTCGGAAGGCAGCCTTTCAGCACATGGATCGTCTTCGTATGGGGCAGCCCTCGGAAATGGAGCAGATCATTTTTAAGGATGTGATTCCCTTTTTTGGACAAAGCGATATAAGAGGTTCGTCTGATGTTCGTAATAAAAGCATTCAAGCGGATTTGACCGATCAACTCAAACTGGCAAAAGAGATCATGCACTGGGCGAGTGAAGCCAAAGATTGGCCCCTATTACGAGAGTTCATATTCCGGATCGATCAACGGATCGATAGTTTAAATGCCGGAATTGCATCGGATGATGAGAACGTGATTTCTTATTTTTTAAAAAATGAAATTGAGGCGGCCTTTGAAAATTTGGTCAATCTCGGACCCCGGGTTTCGCTGGCGATTGAAAATTACAAAACCGCGATCGATCCCCAATTTGGCCTGATTTATCGCAAACGAAAAGCATTCGAAGAAAGCGTTTCCTTGCTAAACGAACACCTTGCAACTTATCTAGAAACAGAAGAACTAAGAGCCCAGAGCATTGTTCCCCACTACTTTGAAAAGCATCAAACCGATGGCCTCGACTACGTCATCTATGCGGGGACTTCGATAATGCCGAAAGGCAAGATTAGTCCATTTCACATCCAAAACCTACGTCTGTGGCAGATGATGGTTGCCTGCGGCATGGCGTGGCGAACCGAACAACTGAAGGCCCGGTTGAAAATACCTCTTGACACCTGCCAACTAATCATGACGAGTAACACTTCGATGTCCATTCGCTTCCGCTATGATGAGAAATGCTTCGATGTGGATGGAGCCTATGATATCCGGCATGAAATCATTAAATCCCGTTTGGATAAAGCCTTTGTCAAAGGGACCCGCGAACGGCTCACACAGCCCGGGAAATTAGCCATTGTCTACTCCCGTCCCGAAGAGGGCCGGGAAATGCAGCGTCACATCGAATTTTTACAATCTACGGGGCACCTGCATGACGATTTGGAGTTTATTGATATTGAAGATATGTCGGGGGTGAGAGGCCTCAAAGCACTTCGCATTAACATTAATCTTAAAGAACAGAATCAAATAAATCTTCCCGCCGTCAATGACGGAGAGGTCGCCGTCCGATAGCAATTAAAAACTGTCGGGCTTTGAGGGCAGGTGAATTGCGCCGTCATCCTACAATTTGATACCTGCTAGTGCGCCACGAGCGCACTTTTAACATAGAGTGTGTGCAACTGCATAAAAGATGAGGGTAGGCCCCTCGGAGCCGGCTTGCAGGAGCAGGCTTCAAACCACCTCAAGCTGCTGTGGTCAAAAGGCATGGTGGTGAG
>CALANC010000331.1 GCA_937925895.1 uncultured Desulfobacterales bacterium | reverse complement strand
CAGAAAATCTTTGAGTTCTTGTACCGCATTGGCCGAATGTTCCAAGGCAGCTTTTTCCTCCTCGGTTAGGGTGATCTCAATGATTTCCTCCACCCCATTTGCCCCTAATTTGACGGGAACCCCTATAAAAAGGTCATTAATTCCGTATTCACCTTCCAGATAAACTGCACAGGGAAGAATTTTCTTTTTGTCTTTAAGTATGGACTCAGCCATTTCCACTGCTGCAGATGCCGGTGCATAATAAGCACTTCCAGTTTTCAGGAGTGCGACAATTTCTGCTCCACCATTTGCAGTTCTTTTTACCAGAGCGTCAATCCGTTCTTTGGGCATAAGTTCGGTGATAGGTATGCCCGCCACTGTTGAATAACGAGGTAAGGGCACCATGGTATCACCGTGACCGCCGAGAACGAATGCGGTTGTGTTCTCCACAGAAACGTTTAATTCCATGGCAATAAAAGCTCTGAAACGGGCCGAGTCCAATACGCCAGCCATACCGATTACCCTGTTTTTTGGGAATCCACTGGCCTCAAAAGCAACGTGACACATGGCATCCAGTGGATTGCTCACGATGATAATTACCGCATCAGGGCACAGATCCTTAACATTTTGGGTCACACTTTTCACAATTCCGGCATTGGTGCTTACAAGATCATCCCGGCTCATCCCGGGTTTTCTGGGAATACCTGCAGTAATGATGACGATATCTGAATCTGCTGAATCTTCATAGCCGTTTGCACCGATAAGGTTGGCATCATGCATTTCAATCGGAGCGGCTTCAGCAAGGTCAAGGGCTTTGCCCTGCGGAACGCCTTCAATAATGTCCACCAAAACTACATCGCACAACTCTTTTTCAGCCAGTCGTTGGGCAGCAGTTGCGCCAACATGACCAGCACCGACCACGGTCACTTTTTTGTCCATAACATTCTCCTTTGGTGTCGATCATCATGAAATAACTCAAATCATCCATGTAAATTTTCTTAGTCCATAATACAGATGGAATCAATGAATTTATGTTTTTAGGCTCCATTTTTTCGCACCGGTTACTGATGAATATATACGGGTGGATGGAAGGACTTGCAGCATGCCGACAACGCGAACAATACCATCTTACCGGCTTCTAGTTATTGACACAAAGAATAAAAACGTTATAGATTGTCAATATGAGTAGAGATTTTGGATTGAAGCCCTATGAATTTTTCGAAATGTTTTCAGATATAAGCCCCGATGGTCATGAGGATGCATATGAACATCGTAGAAAAAATTAAAGCATTATTAACGGAAGCGGAGCTTTATCGATCCCAGGGGCTGTTAAAAGAGGCATTAAGCCAATATGACAAAACGCGGGAAATAATACTTAGCAATAAACGGTTAAAGACAAATAAGAAACTGATTCATGGTATAATAAAAAAAGTCGCTGTGCTGAAAAGAGAAATAAAAGAACTGGAACAAGTACCGAAAACACTTGAGGTGTCGCCACAGGTCCAAGATTTGATCAAAAAGCTGTTTTCGTTTTCACAAGAGCAAGACGAGGATACAATCAAGCTAAACGGCGCCGTAGCACTTGCCAAGTTCGGTCAGTATAAAGGGGCGTTAGCGGAATTTAATGAGCTAATAAGGAAGGATTCACATCGTGTGGATGCCGCCAAAAATATACTCAGATGTCATGTGGGGCTTTCTTCTGTTGACGAGGCCGTTGCTCAGTATGAGCAATGGATGTCCAGCGACATTTTTTCCCCGAACCAGTTGGATAAATTGCACGTTTTTTTTAAGGGCATTTTAGACCAAGAAGGAATTGATAAACTTCTGCCAAAAGTAAAAATTCCGTCACCAGAAAGAAAAGCTACACCCGACGAGACTCAATCTGAAGAACTGTTCATCATGGATCTTGATATTGATAGCTTTGAGTATGAGGAAGATGAGCATGAGGAAGATTCAATCCTTGATATCAACGCCGTCAAAATTATCGTAGACAGCGGCCCAAGAAAGGGAGATGCGGTTGAGTTGAACGTCAATTTCCAATCCGGAAATATCATTAGCTTGCTTATACCCAATCGAGATGTAGATTTAATTGAAAATTTAAAAGTAGGCGACAGGCTGAATAATGTCGAATACTATTCTTCCATCGCCATATTTATTGGTTCCGGTTTGATTTCGGGAATATCCCCAATTAAAACCGGACCCAGGCGTGGAGATTATAACCTAGATATTAAAATTTTGGAAAATTAAAGCAGTTTCTATTTTAAACATCAACGAAATACGCTGAAACCATCAAGCGCATCATCTAAATAAAAGATCGTAATTGAGAAAAAACTTGAAATAGAGAATAATTAACTGTATTATAAGAATTTACACTATCTTAGCTGGCTTAACACATTCTACTTTTTGAGGCGGGAATAATTGTATGGCAATCTTTAATTTTAAGAAGAAAGAGATAGAGTGTAAAATCGTATATTATGGACCAGGCAGATGTGGTAAAACAACCAATTTAGAGTATATTTACAAAACATATAAGAAACAAGTTGCCGGGGAAATGGTTTCCGTAGACACTCAGGGTGATAGAACCCTCTTTTTTGATTTTCTTCCCATGGGACTTGGGAAAATAAAAGGATGTGAAGTTAGGGTTCAGCTTTATACTGTACCTGGTCAGGTTCAATACAGCTCTACTAGAAAACTTGTTTTAAGGGGAGTTGACGGGGTCGTCTTTGTTGCTGATTCTTTGCAAGTGAGACGTGAAAAAAACATGTTGTCTTTGAAAGACTTGCACCAAAATCTAAAAGAGTATGGTTCAAGCATTTTCAAAATACCACTCGTCATGCAACACAACAAGAGAGATCTCGCCAAGCAAGGCCTGCCATTGATGTCGATCGAGCAAATGGATAGAGATTTGAATAGACAACTCAAGGTGCCTTCTTTTTCAGCCAGTGCCATAACCGGGCACGGGGTTGGAGACACCCTAAAGGAATGTTTGAAGTTAACTTTAAAGGCATTTAAAAAAGAATTCAAATAGCGTGGCCGTAATTTATGAGAAATTACGTACTATCCGGTAACCTGAAGTTTTTGAGCCTTGGAGATGTTTTACAGTTTCTCGGCTCAAGTGGAAGCACAGGGGTCTTATCAATAAAGAGTAAGTACGTCTCAGATCCGGGCTTAATATATTTCATCAATGGCAACCCGGTTAATGCCACAGTTGGTTCATTGAAGGGGATTGATGCTGTTAATCAACTGTTTGGATGGGTTGACGGAGATTTTGAATTTAGCGAGGAGAAGGTTACCTGCGAAACCGTCATCAAAAAAAGCCGTATGGAAATTATTCTCGACGGCTTAAGCATGCTTGACGACGGCAAAATCGAACGAATGGGTCCGGTATCGTTTGAAGAAAAAAAATCAGAATTGTCAAACAGGGTCGCTACGGTACCTGTTATTAGAGGACCGCTGGTAGATTACTTGTACGTGGTCGACGAGGAAGAAGCATATGCCGGCACCAATATTGTTAAAGAAGGCAAACATGGCAGCTGGTTCTGGATCATTTTGGAAGGTGTCGCCGAAGTTTACAAAGAAACATCCAGGGGACCCATAAGAATACTTAGAATCGGTGAAGG
>CALANC010000330.1 GCA_937925895.1 uncultured Desulfobacterales bacterium | reverse complement strand
TATCAAAATTCAATTCATTATTGAAGCCAAACGGCTCTGTGTTGCTTGATGTTTATTCTTTAAACAGCTTTAACCAAAGAGAAGAATCAGCAACCTACGAGCTGAATCAATTTAATGGTTTTTGGTCTCCAGAGGATTATTATTGTTTTGTTAATATATTAAAATACGAGAAAGAGAAAGTAATACTTGATAAGTACACAATAATTGAAGAATCGCACAAGCGTGTAGTATACAACTGGCTACAGTGTTACAGCAAAGACTCACTTATAAAAGAATTTGAAGAAAATGGTTTTAAGGTAGAAGAATTATACTCAGATGTTGCAGGTAAAGCCTTCACCTCTGAATCAACAGAAATTGCTATTGTTGCAAAGAAAGCAAAAGCATAGAGGTGTACATAACCTGACATTGCTCTGAATGCCTGCCAGCAGTGCTGATTTTGATTGGTTTGTAATTCGCAAATCGTCTTTTGAGCATATAGATGTCCTACATAGTAGGCATCAGAGAATTTTGATATTACATATTGGGTGCTAAGCGAATTAAGAGGTAGTTAAAAATGAAAACCTTAGTATTTGCTGTGGCAGGATATAATCTTGCTGAGACTGGAAGGATGCTTGAGATAGCAAAAGAAGCAAGAAAATATTTTAAAATTCAGTTCATGAGCTATGGTGGTAATTTTGAAAGATACATTGAAGAAGAAGGCTTTCAAATTAAGCACATGGAACCACAGCTTACAGAGAAAAAATTGGTGCGATTACGAGTTGTTCTAAGTGGAGAAACATGGAATACAGTGGGTTACTTCAACGCTAAGGAATTGGAGCCAAGGGTAGAGAATGAAATTAAGTATTTCCATGAAATAAAGCCCGCTGCTGTATTAACTGGTTGGTGCTTGAGCATTCCAGTGTCAGCCAGAGCAGCTGATGTACCTTTTGTAAATGTTCTTCACTCAACTAGCATTCAGGAATATTATAAAGAAGGATTGCAGACATGGCCTGATCGATTGTATTGGTTTGAGAAGTTTTTTCCGAGAGAAAAACTAGACGCCCGAATAAATAGAAGAATTCTTGAGGCAGATTTTCCTGCAAGACCTTACAATAAAATTGGGGAAAAATATGATCTTAATAAATTCAAAAACTTTTTAAAGTTAATTGAAGGAGACTATACCTTACTTGCTGACATACCTGAATGGGTAAATCTACCGAAAGTCAGATCTAATATTCATTATGTTGGGCCCTTGCCTGCAAGAATAAATGCAGAAATCCCAAAAGAACTCGAAAACTTACCGGAAGACAAACCAATTATTTATTTTGCTATGGGTAGTTCAGGGAGACCTGAACTAGTTAAGGAAATCATAGAAGGATTCAAAGATAAACCTTATTGCGTAATTGCTCCAGTTAAATCTCATATAGAAAATATGAATGTAGAAGTTCCAACTAATGTCATTGTAACTGGATTTCTACCAGCACATAAAGTAAATCCAATGGCAGATATATCTGTACTTCATGGTGGCCAAAATACTGTGATGCAGGCAAGTTTATCTGAAACTCCAATTGTAGGAATGGGGATGCATCCCGAGCAAGAAGCAAATTTAGAAGCTTGTGTTAGAAAAGGTTTTGCTATCCGCTTGAACAAGTGGAGAGACAAATCTAGTGATGTGCTCTATTCAATTGACAAGCTTCTTCATGATGATGAAGCTAAGGAAGAAGTTAAGAAATTCCAAAAACAGCTTCAAAAATGGAACGGCCCACAAAATGCAGCAAAGTTCCTACATGAGACCTTTTCAAAATGAGGCGAAGAAAATGAAAGTATTAGTTGCATACATGTCTGAAACCGATGGATTTTCTTAAAAAGGGAAAAAATGAAAAACCCTAATCATAAGAACCTACTAAGTGATGGGCGACATTATGATTTGCTGAATAAGAGAGTTATAGATGATATTCCTTTTTACATACAGCAAGCTACAAAGCACGGCGACCCAATGCTTGAATTGGCTTGTGGAACAGGAAGGGTTACAATTCCTCTTGCTGAAAGTGGGATTAACATTACAGGCATAGATATATCGGAATCGATGCTTTCTCATGCACAAGCAAAGACAAAAAAGAAAAAGGTTACTATCGAATGGATAAAAGCTGATTGCCGGGATTTTAAATTAAATGAAAAATTTAACCTCATCATTTTCCCTTTCAACACAATAGCTATTCTTGAGGATTTAAAAAGTGTTGAATCTTGTTTTTTATGTGTGCGAAACCATTTAAATGATAATGGCAGGTTTATTATCGATTTTTTCAATCCACAGTTAGATATTCTAACAAAGGACCCAAATGAATGTGATGTTATAGCTAAGTATTCTGACCCTGATGGTAAAGGGATAATAATAGTTGCAGAAAGTCATTTTTATGATGCTGCTAGTCAAATAAGCAGGGTTAAGAATTATTATATGATTGGTAATCAGAAAGAGGTTGGTGTGGATTTTAATATGCGTATATTTTACCCACAAGAACTTGATGCACTTATACGTTACAATGGATTCACAATCGAAGACAAGTATGGAAATTATGATGAGACCCCTTTTATATCAGAGTCACCAAAACAGCTTATAGTCTGCTGTAAAAGTGAAACATGAAATCTCCTCATTCAATAGATAGGTGTTGACATGAAGATTGCTAAG
>CALANC010000329.1 GCA_937925895.1 uncultured Desulfobacterales bacterium | reverse complement strand
GTCAATAGTAGTAGAAACATTTATTGCCGCCTCTCTAAAAACTGTAACATTCTAAGTGTATCAAGCATTCCTGCTTTCTTGGATCTTTTGCAAGGATGGTAAAATTTTTTGCTCTTCGTAAGTACCCCAATATATGGTATCAAATCATTATCAAATATTAAAAGGCGTGAGATATTACAGAACCCTCATTATTAAAACTAACAAAACTTTTCTTTCCTTTAAAATTTACACTTTTTCCACAAGTTTTTCATACTTTTTTCACTTTTTTCTTGTAGAATTATATTGACAATTGAAGGTTAGTACCATAATTAAATCGTAACCGTACCATCAATGTGAAGATTCCCTTATCTGTAAAGGTTTATTTCATGAATGTAACTAGGGCGATTCACCATATCCTGTTTATAGTTGCTTTCATTTGTTTAGTAATGTGCCCCGCTGCATATGACTTTGATGATAATATCAGACATGATCTACTTCGTAAAATTGGGGTAAAAAAAACACAAAATAATCTCAAGAAAGGTGATAAAACTACTCCTGCACAATCACCTTACAACATCCAATTTGTTTATTGCCTTCAATCGAGAACAATACAAGAACTTCCAATCTTATCATCTTCACATTCTGTCTTAAATCTTTCCATCTTATCTTCTGTAAGACTTATCTTATGAGTTCTTCATGCTAACCTGGAACTGTAGCATGCTACAGGAATAGAGGGTGGGTGATTTCCCTTTATTGCCTGGGAATATGTAGTGGGTTAGATCAATCAAAGAAAGAAAAACAGCAGTGTAGTCCTAGAGCAGCTATAGAACTGATTTACCAAGTTTCTCTATTCCATAGGGATTCTTATGCTGCTAATTTGATAAATGTTACCCAATATCCAATTCGTTCACATGGAGGGTACAAAATCATGGGAGACATGTATATGATTAAAAATAAAGATGATTACATCATGCCTAAAAGGAGTATTTTCTTTTTGCTTCTTATACTTCTTTTACTTCCTTTGAGTGTATTTGCAGCAGAGAGTGATTTAAATAAAACACTGATCGTCTATTATTCACTCACTGGTAATACGAGGACATCCTGTGAAGCCTTACAGGGGACACTGGGGGCAGATATCGTTGAGATCAAAGACTTAAAGAAACGTTCTGGTAAATGGGGGTTCTTCAAAACCGCCATAGCCTCCCTTTTTGGGAAGCATACAAAGATTGAACCCGAGAATCCCAATTTTTCACCATATGCGAATATTATTCTTGCCTCTCC
Source organism: uncultured Desulfobacterales bacterium (assembly GCA_937925895.1). Lineage (GTDB taxonomy): Bacteria > Desulfobacterota > Desulfobacteria > Desulfobacterales > UBA11574 > CALANC01. The sequence goes on along the minus strand of CALANC010000329.1, from coordinate 3,579 downwards.
TATCTGGACTGGCAAATTGAGTATGGCAATTCGTACCTTGATTGACAATAATAGATTTGACGAAAAGAAAGTAGTAATATTTACTACCACCAACGCTTTTGAAAAGGAAAAGTACAAAGAAAAGGCTAGAAAGCTTGTTCGGAAAGCAGGTGGTGATGTCGTGGGATACTACCAGATTCTAGCCAAAGAAAAGGTAAACGACAAAAAGATTGACCGGACTAAAGGACAGATTATTGAAGACACCCTTGCTCTTGTACCTGAGATAAAGAAGCTGTTTTTCTTAGAGCAATGAGTATCGGGTTTGGGATTGAGCTGAAGTCTATTCAATCATACTTTTTGACCCCTCTTACAGAATGATTAAAATCAAATACCAAGGGAGGTATTATTCATGCAGAAAAAAAGCATTGAACTACACGTAATGTGGCATATTAATTCTCTGATACATTCATTTCCCATTACACTGGTTACGAGCATAGATGTGCAAGGAAGGATGAATGCTGCACCTTACTCGTTAGTTATGCCTTTCTGCTCATCTCCAAAGAATCCCCAGATGTTGCTAATTGCTAATAAAAATTGGCACACGGCAAAAAATGTGCAGGCGACCGGAGAATTTGTTTTAAACTATCCTAGAGCAGAACAAATAAAAGATATTAACGAAACGGCTCAGTTTTATCCAGAAGGGATTAATGAACTAGAAAAAACCAGTTTTACAACTATGCCTTCACAATTCGTACGTCCGCCCAAAATAGTTGAGTGCTATCAACATGTGGAATGTCGTGTGAAGGAAATCATCAAACCATCACAAACCCAGCTAAATTTTATTGCAGATGTTCTTGATCTTTCTCTGGATGAAGCCATTTATGAAAGCCCACGGATCGAAAGAACTAAAAATGTAAATGCACCAATTTTTTTAGGTGTTGATGAGCAACAACATTATATCTTCGGAAGGATTGGAGAACTAGAATCCTTTCCAGTTTATTCAGGTATCGAAAAATAACTTCTTTCTCTTCTAACGTCTTTAATGACTGGTGAGGTGTCAGATAAAGGATTAATTTCCAACTAATACAAATTAAAACTAAAGAACAAATTGGTTTTGAAATTCTAATCTTAAAGGATAGAATTCTTGGAAACTAGTGATTTAACAGGCAAGCACAGAAAAACTTAAAAAGGAGGTTTATCATGAGGTGTTTGTTGATAATTCTTTGCAGTCTCACCATTTTCTTTGGATGTGCCAGGATAAGAACGGATTTTGCTCCGCTTGATGTCAAATTAATGACAACAAAATTCAACACAGGTATTCAGCTTGCTACAGGAGATCTCGATCGTCCCTATAAGGAGCTGAGAGTCATATTCATAAAGGGACGTCATGTAAAATATGAAAAGATTATGCAAAAGCTACAATCCAAGGCAAATGAACTGGGGGCAGACGCAGTAATTAAAATACAATTTGGTAAAAGATACGGATATTCCCACAGACCTTCCTGTCGGGGTGTAGCTGTTGCTTTTGAATAAAGATAATTAAATCAAGTACTTTATAGACATTCTATCGTAAGGATTTGTATTATTACTCAAGATGAGAAAATCAAAGAAAAGTGAGTGATCATTTAATGAACACAGATTTATTAATTGTTTAGCCAGACATGTGGAGGAGGAAATGATTTCAGTAACACAAACTATTCCAAACCGAAAAATTTTACAGAAGCAGTATGAAGATATGTATTTTCGGTATGAAAGGATACTCCATGATCTTCAACAAAGCATAAAACTTGATTTAAACCAAATTGAGCTAGCTCCCACAATTAAGGCCAGAGTCAAGTCGTTTGAAAGTTATTACAAAAAATTATTACGGCTGCTGAAAAAATTTAAAAGTCAGCAAGAAGACTTTTTGATTTTTGATGTGCTGGGGTTACGCATTGTATGTCCTTTTCTGGATGATCTTAAATCTGTGGAAACCATTATTAAAGGGAAATACCACGTCGTGAAGATTGAACATAAAGGGAAACAGCACTCTTTCAAGGAGTTTGGTTATAAATCAATCCACTTTTTGATCAAAGTCCCATCTGATATCTTATCTCACTTTCAGGTTGAAGAATCCCTGGTTTGTGAAATACAGCTTTGTACTATTTTACAGGATGCCTGGTCTGAGGTTGAACATGAACTGGTCTACAAAGCACAATTCAGTCCGTTTGATGAACCTTGGAAACGTAAGCTGGCAGCACTGAATGCAACCCTCACTCTTTCCGATACGCTTTTTCAGGAAATTCGAGATTACCAGCGTCACCTACACTCTGAATTGGAGCAACGAAGGAAAACCTTTGCAAAGAAAAGTCAAACTACTATTGACAGTATGACTCTTAGCACATTGGAAAACACTGCTTTTGAGAAGACGGAGCAAGCCGCCGATATCACGAGCCGAGATAGTCGGGTACCTCTTGATATTTCGCTTAGTAAAAACATTGATGATTTGTTGCTGAAAGCACTTGATGCACACAATGCCAAAAAGTTTAAAAAGGCAATTGATATCTATACGTCGATCCTGAATCTTGAAATGGAGGAATACACTCAATCACTTATTTACATCCATCGAGGGATGGCTTATTTCTCGGAGTCTAATTACGAACAAGCATTAGAAGATTTTTCAAAGTCGCTGGAGTTACATCAGGAGAATTGGAGGGCTTTTAATTACCGTGCTATAATTCATCAAATAATGCGGCATTACCCTTCTGCCTTGGCAGATCTTAATCGATGTCTTGAATTGGAGCCCTATCAATTTGATTCACTTTATAACCGGGCCACTGTTTGCTTTCATCTAGGTGACTATCCAAAAGCCTTGGCAGATTGTGAACAGGCCTTGAACATTGAGCCTGATTCGTACCAAGTGCAAAAGCTTAGGGAATTGATAAAATCATATATTCACCTTTGAAATAGGATTTGGTAATATGGTCTTTGTTAGAGGTACTAATACCTTAGCCGAATTCTTTTCGGATGGAAGCTAATTGATGACAATGGGTAACCTTTCAAAAATCTTGATTTAATGTTTTTAAAATCATAATACATCCGAAAACTTTAACGGGTACAATAGTGAAGTTTTATGAACACTGAGCACCTTCTAACCAACATTGCTATCATCCTGCTATCCGCCTTCTGCAGTGGTCTAGTTTTTCGTCGCTTAAATCAATCAATTATTGTTGGCTATTTACTCAGTGGAATCGTCATTGGCCCTTATGGATTAGGTATTATCAAAACACCTGCCCAGATAGACCTCTTGAGTGAAATTGGGATTATTCTTCTGATGTTTATCCTCGGCCTTAGTTTTCCTCCAAAAAAAATCATCAAGATGGGCTCGAAAACCTTAATCGGTGGAATATTACAGGTATTGATTACTGTATCTGGGGTAATGGGGTTTGCTTATCTAGTTGGCTGGAATTTGTTTACTGGTTTGTTGGTCGGCAGCTTATTCGCATTAAGCAGTACAGCCATTGTTATCAAAGTGTTAAATGACCTGGCAGCTATCGACTCTCTTCACGGGCGACTCATGGTTTCTTGCCTGATTGTCCAAGACATTGCTGCTATTCTTAT
>CALANC010000328.1 GCA_937925895.1 uncultured Desulfobacterales bacterium | reverse complement strand
ATTTGGGATTGATGGCACATTCTTTTTCGATATGAAAGGTGCTTGTCCAATCCCAAATATTGGGTCACCCGGCACGGCATGGTTCATATCGCCTTGAAGAAAATGGTATGACCTTAAATATAACTCAGGGATCGCCGATCTCGCCAGCATCAATGAGATTAAGCATTTATTGAAATTCCGGCGCCTACCTAAAGCAAAAGCGGTATTGTTAAATTTTGCCTTTTAAAAAATATTATCCAGGCTCACTGTGCTATAGATTGAATGAATTTAGGGTGCGAAACTCGAGCAAAAAATCCTATTGTTTCCGCTTTGAAAGCAACGTCCGATAGGTCTTACCTTCTACTTTTTCAAGATAGTCAAAGAGTGCTTTTTCCAGTTCGGCAGCCAAATCGACTTCTTCTTGAAGCAGGTTGTTTTTTTCAAAAGGATCCTGGATTACATTAAAAAGCTGCAGCAAATCGAGTTCGGCAAAATAAACCAGTTTCCATTCCCAGTTACGGTAGAATAAATAACGGCGCTTAAAAGAGGCCCTTCCAACCACGTCCCTATTAAGATACCGTTCTCTTTTATTATTCAGGATAAGTGGAACAAGGGAAATCCCCATATGTGGATCACTATAAGGCGGATCAACTGAATATCCGGCAAGATCGGCAATCGTCGGTGCCATGTCGGCGGCTATTACCGGAACATTTTCAAACCGGCCGCGAATACCGCGGGCAAGAAGGATTAATGGGATTCGAATTTCTTCTTCATATAGTGTGTGGCCGTGAAGGCTGGCACCGTGTTCCCAAAATTGTTCTCCATGATCAGAAGTAAATAGAATTACAGTGTTATCATAAAGGTCCGCCTGTTCAAGCCAGGATAGAAACCTGCTGAAGGCTCTATCGATATAGGACAAGTTGTTGTCGTACAAGTCTCTCGGGCTGTCTCCAAAGTCGATTCCGTCTGCTTTTTTCCACAGATCATTGTGTACGTCCATCAATTGCAGAAAACATAAAAATCGCTCCCCCTTTGAAAGGTCGCTTAGGGCTTTTCTTGCCGAGTCAAACACCTCATCTGCGGTAGCTGATTGCCGATCACTCACCGCTCGAGGAGTGGTAAGCTCAACAACCGGCAAGTCGGGCGGGTAAATATGTCTCGGACCGAATCCTTTCATCAACATAAAAGTCTTAATTCCTTCCGCCTGTGCAATTTTGAAATAAAGGTTTTCGCGAAATAATTCCGGTCCGTAGAGGGTCAATCGGGTTCTGCCGCCAACCAAGAAAGGGAAGGCTGCAAAAGAGCCTCCACCCTGGCTGTAAGCACGGTGAAAAGAAACCGTCTCTTCCCTGGTCCAGCGATCAAGAAAGGGGGTAATGTTTCGGCGGTAGCCGGCGGAGCGAAAGGCGTCTCCGCGCAGTGCATCGACCACAATGATCAGTAAGTTGAAGTTGTCCGGCAACCGAGATTGATGGGTCTTTTTAAGCGTCCATGGTTGAGGCCAGGGGTGCGGGGAGTTGTTATAATCCGGATTTTGTCCGATTCGGATCCATCGATTCAGGCCCAGGAGGTTGCCCAGCTCTCGGGCATAGGCGGTATCCACCCTTGCAAGCTCATTGAATTGCAGGAGTGTTACTTTGAGTTCCGGATATTTTTCAAGAGCGGAAAAGGGGAAAAAACTAAAAAGGATGATTATAGCCAGTCCAATCCCCAGCCGGCGGACATGTGGTGAAGATCTGGATATTAAGGAAAACGTTTGTTCGAAAATCAACAATCCTGCACCGGCCACTGCAATTGTCAGTGTTTTTAATATCGCTCCTTTCAAATAAGAGAAAACCGTGAACCAGGGATTAAAAATATCACCGTACAAAATAAGATACCCAACGAATACACTTCCTGCCACTGTTGCCGTAAAAATAAACGGCCAGCTCCACTTTACCATACGTTTGGAGGTCAACAACCAGGTTAGGGGATAAAACAAGGCCGCACCTAAAGAAAATGCTACAAGTCCGATGGTGCTTGCCTTTTGTGCTTGCGGCACCCGGGTGATAATTCGCCAATAGGTGCAGGAAATCAGAATGCCTGCACCTCCGCTGAAAAGAATTAAAAGTTGAATCATAGCAGGTTTTAGATTCAACTTGCTCAATTCCCAAGGGATCGCCTGTGACAGCGCCACGAGTAAAATTGAGGCGTAAAAAGCAGCCAACACGGAAAAGGGAATAATAAGTGAACGCTTTGTGTAGGTCTCGATCAGGTCACGTTTTAACAGCAGTGTGCTGCATCCCATTAATATTACCCACATGCCGATGCCAAACCATAAACTGGTTATGCCGGAGAACATGGCGCGAAAAAAATAGATTAGGACCTCGTCAACCTGAGCATTTACCGCCATGTGCTCTGACATTCGGCTGGAAGAAGGATCCATGAGCGTAATTGCAGCGCCACAAAAAAATAGAATCGTAAGATAAACACCTGTGTTTCTTTCCGGCTTTTGAAGCAAGGCCAATCCAAATTCGGATCCGGGGGCTTCATGACGTCCAAAGCTCAAAACACTTAAAAGGAGAAGAGAGGTCACCAAAACAGCCTGCATCAGAAATTGGATATCGTTCCAGGCAAACAAAAATGAGACCCCAATCATTCCGATGCTCAACAATTCCACGCCAACCAACCCGGTAATTATCTGAAGGGATCTTCCGGAAAGTCTTCGGCTCTCCCAATACTGTAGCCAAAACACCCAGGCCAAATAACCCGGTAGGATCCATAAACATGTTGTGATGTTCTCACGAACCCAGGCAAACCCGGGGTTTTCACCCACAGATATTTCCCGGCCGAGCTCACTGTGAATAACGGTAAACAGGGTGATAAGTGTAAAAGCCAGAAGTGCCCCAAAAAAATATAGCCATGGTAGTGCGACTTGTAGGAGATGAGAATGGGTTTTTGTCGTTGAGTGTTTCATAGCCTTGAAGAAAATGGCATGACCTGAGGTGATCGTGATCGCTTCAGATATAATTAAATTTTTTCTGAAAGAACTCGTGAATAACGTCTCGTAATGAAAGAACCCGCCCGTGTTATCAATAAAGGTTCCTGGTTGAAAATGATGTTTCAATATTAAATCAAATCGTTTATGGTTCTTTCATAACGATCCCTAATTCACCCAGACAGTTTTCAGTGCAAATTTAAATCATAACTGAAGCTCCCTATTACAGTTCAAACGCAGGT
>CALANC010000327.1 GCA_937925895.1 uncultured Desulfobacterales bacterium | reverse complement strand
CCTGATTCATCTCTGTAAAAATCAAGGTTATACTGGGAACGATAAAGGTGAGAAGAAGAAATAGGACCAGTATGCCTATAAGAGACATCAAAATTGGGTAAGCCAAGGCGGCTCTAATGCGATGTTTCAGCGCTTGTTGTTTTTCACTGATGTCGGCAAGCCGTTCTAAAACGATTTCAAGTGCCCCCGAAGTTTCACCGGCTCGAATCATGTTCACATACAGGGAGGAAAACGTGCCGGGATACAAAGACAGGGATTGAGCAAAACTGTTCCCTTCTACAATCGAATCCTTGATCTTCGCCAGCATTTTTTTAAATGCTTGAGATCTCGTTTGAGGTAAAAGGGTGTCGATTGCCGATACCAATGGAAAGCCTGCTTCTACAAGAGTGGACAGCTGTCTTGTCATCATAGAAACCTCTTGCGGCCGGATGCGAGTAAAAGAGGATACAAGTGATACCAGGAAGGGTAATTTTTTTGTTACCGTATCTTGTACTTCCTTTATGGTAACCGGATAAGTTCTGGATGCGCGCAGCTTTAAACGAGCCGACCGGGGACTATCAGCATCAATTATTCCAGAAACGGTTTTCCCTTTAGCATCTAAAGCGGTATATTCGAATACAGGCATTTTTTTTTGATAAACTATATCAGAAATAATTAGACGTACGGACAATTAAGCTATATTATACAGATCTTCATATATTATGACAACTTATCTGTCAAATTGATCCAAGCAAATCAGATTTTCTTTTATACACTGTCCCGGTTACGATTTTTTTACATTATTTACCCCTATGACAAGCTATTGATTTTTATCTTAATTCGTGTATATCTACATGATCGCAACCTATAGCCCGGAACGGCTGGATAACATCCAGCCTCACCGGAAACCCGGCTTTTGTAAGCGTTCAGGTGGTTAATGCATATCTCGTTAATAGGCATGTCTGGATCAGGAAAATCCAGTTGGTCTCAAAAACTGACGGAGCTCGGCTTCGGACCAAATGATTTTTTAGACAGGATAAAAACAAATCCGTGCTGACGATAGTAGATACCCACGGGCTTCGCCCACAGGTCTATGCAGATTTCGATAGACATCAATTCTGTTTTATGCCCACGAATTCAGGATCAGAAATAAAAACTCCTTTGAAGTTGATAATTTTTATTATATATAAATTACATTTATATTATCATCGTTCTCGGTTTTACATACGCCCAATTGTGGTAAGATTAATCGTTTGGTGATTTTGGGTTTTTTTTCATTATGCACGAAATCCGTTTTCATGGACGTGGTGGACAGGGAACCGTCGTTGCATCGGTCATCCTGGCAAAAGCCTTTTTCAGTGCCGGTCATTATGTTCAAACTTTTCCGGTTTTTGGATTGGAGAGACGGGGGGCACCTGTTGAAGCATATCTTAGGCTGGACAAAAAAAAGATCCTCGTTCGCAGCAACGTTTATACACCGGACCATGTTGTCGTACAGGACATCAAACTCCTCGACAACCTTGATGTCACCCAAGGACTCAAGCTCGGTGGCTCCATTTTGATCAACAGCAGGGATGTTCCCGACAACCTTGACACTTTTTCAGGCTTTCAACTTCATTTTGTCGATGCCGTCAAGATCGCCTCAGATAACGACTTGGGGACCCGCACAAATCCCATCGTCAACACCGCCATGATCGGGGCTTTTGCACGCGTCATGGACATGCCCCCCATGGAGACAATACATACGGCCATTTTGGAAGAGATCCCCGTAAAGGCAAATAACAATTTTCAAGCCGCGCAACAGGCTTACGAAGAAGTACATACCTTCGGGCTGGTGGATTAACATGGAAAGGATGAAAAAACAAAACGGCACGGAAGACATACCTTTATTTATATCACGATCCAATATAACCACAGAAATTAATAAGACCGGGTCGTGGCGGTTCGCACGGCCAAAATACGATGAAAAGACCTCCCCCTGCAGTGCAGCCTGCCCTGCCGGAGAGGATATTGCCCGTATCCAAATGCTTGCCAATCAGGAATCCTTCAAGGAGGCAGTACATACAATCCTAATAGAAAACCCTTTTCCTGCCGTCTGTGGGCGGGTTTGCTTTCATCCCTGTGAAACAGCCTGTAATCGAACAGGATTTGACGAGCCAATCGCCATTCGATGTCTCGAACGATTTTTAGGAGATTTTGCTATTCAAGAATCCATGAAACTCCCGCCAGAAAAACTTCCTGAAAACGGGAAAAGCGTCTGCATCGTCGGAGCCGGTCCTGCGGGTCTCGCTGCCGGTTACTTCTTAACTCGTTTGGGGTATTCATGCCATATCTTTGAAGCTTCGTCCGAACCGGGCGGCATCCTTCGATGGGGAATCCCCGAGTATCGCCTGCCTGTAAAAATCTTAGCAAGGGAAATCGAACGGATAAAAGATTTTGGGGTTAAAATAAACTGTAATGTCCCGATGTCACAAAACTTTTTAAAGGAAACAAAAAGCCGTTATGATGCTTTTTTCATTGCCTGTGGATACAGCCGATCAATGCAGATGAACATCCCTGGTGATCAAGCAGCTTCTGACGGCCTTGAATTTTTGCGCCACATGCGCCGGGAAGAAATCACACCCTTGACCGGCACGGCGGCAGTGGTAGGAGGCGGCAATACCGCCGTGGATATTGCCAGATCACTGGTTCGTCTTGGCCTAAATCCGATTATCGTATATCGTAGGCGAAAACAAGACATGCCTGCTTTTAAGCACGAAGTCGAAATGGCCCGCAAAGAAGGGGTAAAGATCCTGGAACTGTTCGCTCCGATCCAAATAGAAAAGACCGGCGGCGCATGTTTCTTAACATTACAACAGATGAAAATCAGCGGTGCAGAAACGAGCGGCGGCAGGGCTGTCGTGGTACCTGACGGCAGGGTGACCCAACTTCGCCGGGTTGATCATGTCTTCACGGCCATTGGCGCTGAACCAACGGAACCCTGGCAATTTCCACCGGAACAGGGCCCGGAAACTTTACATCTTGGCCACTGCACCTTTGCCCACAGGGATCGACCCCTTATGTTCGGCGGTGATTTAACCAACCCGATAAAGAGTGTCACTGACGCAATTGCTTCCGGAAAACAAGCGGCCATGGCGCTGGATGCCTTTTTTAAAAAAGGATGGGATGCCAATGCGGACAGACTGGCGCCATACCGGGTAGGAAGCGGTCCGGCACTTTCAATGGAAAGTTATTTGAAAGGTGAGCATACAAGCCGAAATCGTCACATCGTATCATATGAGGAAATCAATACCGATTATTTTTCGACGGCCGCACGGGTCCTATCTGCATCACTCGCTGTAGATGAATCTGTTCATTCTTTTTTGGAAACTGAAGAAACGTATACATTCGATCAGGCCGTGGAAGAAACTTATCGCTGTTTTAAATGTGGTATTTGCGATTCGTGCAATAACTGCCGGATTTTTTGCCCGGAAGTTGCCGTGGTTTTCAAAGACTCCCGTAGAGTGATCGATCTGAATTATTGCAAGGGATGCGGAATTTGCGTGGTGGAGTGTCCCCGCAATGCAATGGCTTTGGAGATGGAAATATGAAAAAGGTCTTGGAAGGAAGCCATGCAGTTTCCGAAGCGGTTAGGCTTGCCAGGGTACAGGTGATGTCTGCCTATCCCATTACACCACAAACCCATATTGTCGAAGCCCTATCGGAATATTGCAGCAACGGGGCCATGAACGCACGTTTTTTGTGCGTGGAAAGCGAACACTCGGCCATGGCTGCTGTTATCGGAGCTGCCAGCGGCGGCGTTCGGACGTTCACTGCTACTTCTTCCCAAGGTCTGGCGTTGATGCATGAACTCCTACACTGGGCGTCAGCTGCCCGTCTTCCTATCGTTATGGCTGAAGTCAACCGCGCCTTAGCACCGGGTTGGAACATATGGATGGATCAGACCGACAGCCTGGCACAGCGCGATACCGGATGGATTCAGCTGTATTGTGAAGACGGCCAGGAAGTATTCGACACAACGTTGCAGGCTTTCCGTTTGGCTGAAAAAGTCAGTCTGCCGGTCATGGTCGTCCTGGATGCATTTTTCCTTTCACATACTTTTGAACCGGTCGATGTTCCTGATCAGGATATCGTCGATGGGTTTTTGCCGCCATTTTTACCCCGTTTCGAGCTCAACACAGATAATCCGTTTGCCATCGGTCAAATGGCGGCCCCGACAATATATATGGAAATGCGACACAGCATTCAAAAGGCTATGGAGCGGGTTCCAGGAGAACTCGACCAGGTGGAACAGGAATTCGCTGCCACGTTCAACCGTAGATACGGACCCATGGAAGCCATACATTGCGACGATGCCGAAGTCATTATGGTCGTCACCGGAACAGCTGCGAGTACTTGTCGAAAGGTCATTTCCGACCTGCGGGCAATAAACGAGCAGGTCGGGATGCTAAAACTCCGAATGTTTCGGCCCTTTCCAACAGACCTCATCCGACAGGTACTAGGCTCTGCACATAAGATTGCTGTAATCGACAGGAATTTTTCTTTCGGCGTCAGCGGAATTTTTGCCCAGGAAGTCAGGGCGGCCCTATGCAACTATAAAGGACACCCGTCGGTGTTTGGATATATTGCGGGACTCGGCGGCCGGGATGTGACTCCGGAGACGCTGGAAGAGATTTATTGGAAAACAAAATCGACCGACAAACCGGATGCCGAGAGTATATGGATAGGGCTTAACCCATATTCCTCGTTCCAGAGTCGCTCAAACTCGTGAGAAATGCGGGTTAGTGATTGATGATTGACCATTGAAATGGAAGATTGCCAAATCATGCTTCAACAAAAAATTTCAGACAAGGATTATATGTACCCCGGTCACGTGGCATGCCCCGGATGCGGGGCAGCCATAGCCATGAGGTTTGCCTTGAAGGCTTTGGGTGAAAAGACCATGATGGTGATTCCGGCCTGTTGCTGGGGAGTGATCGCAGGACCTTATCCCCAGACGTCACTAAAAGTACCCATTCTGCATACCGCATTTGCGACTGCGGGAGCCACGGCCAGCGGCCTGCGGGCGGCGCTGGACATGAAGGAAGATACAGAAACCACTGTTGTGGCATGGGCCGGTGACGGCGGAACCTTCGACATTGGAATACAAGCTCTCAGTGGTGCGGTGGAACGCAACGAAGATTTTATATACGTATGCTATGACAATGAGGCATATATGAATACCGGCGTCCAGCGTAGTTCAGCCACACCTTTTGGTTCCCGGACAACCACAACCCCAGGCAAAGACTGGAAAAGAAGTCGCAAGAAAAACATCACCGAAATCTTAGCAGCTCATCGCATTCCTTACGCCGCCACTGCCAGCATAGCCTTCCCCGAAGACATGATTCAGAAGTTTAATGTTGCCAAGCAGTTGAAAGGTGGCACAAGATTCTTGCATGTGTTCGCTTCTTGTCCCACCGGATGGCGCATTCCAACTGAAATCTCCGTAAAGATCGCTCGTCTGGCCGTGCAAACCAATGTTTTTCCGTTGTACGAAATCAAAAACGGCATCGATTACAGACTCAACTACAAAGGAGACCGACCGGTAACTGACTATTTAAAAGTACAGGGCCGTTTCAAACATTTAACCGATGACGATATCAAACAGATACAGGATATGGTTGACGAAGACTGGGAACTCTTGAGGCGCAAAATGGAGAACAATCTGGTGACATGAAACCCGGAGACCCAACATTTAGACTGAGAAAGGAGATGTGAAACAATGATTAAGCGAAAAACGTTCCTGTTTACGGTTTTTTTCATATACCTCACCGGTGTTGGTGCTTTTGCCGTCGGACCAAAAATGATGAGCGTTCAGGTGAAGAAAGCAGAGGTTCGTTTTACCCCGTCTTTTTTGGGCAAAATCATTGCCCAGCTGTCGTATGGAGACCGAGTCCAAGTTCTTGAAAAAAAAGACTCCTGGACCAGGATCGGTTTGCCTGGAAGTCCGGATAGCGGTTGGATCCATTCATCTGCCCTAACACGGAAGAAAATTGTGCTCACAGCAGGAGCTCAAGATGTACAGACGGCTGCTTCTAGCGACGAACTGGCCCTGGCCGGAAAGGGCTTTAATCAACAGGTTGAATCGGAATTCAAGGCCAAAAATCCGAATCTCGATTTTACTTGGATCGACAGGATGGAAAAGTTCGTCGTTTCAGAAAAACAGATCAAACAATTCCTAAAAGAAGGCGGGCTGTCCCCTGAAGGAGGTTCCTAATGAAAATCACAGGCAGACTAAAAATACATTGTTTTGCCGGCAAATCTGCGGTCTTTTTCTTGGGATTAATTCTGCTCTTCTCCATGGTTATTTCCGGTTGTAAAACCATGGAGGCCGTGACCAACATCGGTACCTCCATAGGCGTGGCAACCGGCACGATTAGCCAATCCGAAGCAGAATCCATTTCAAAAAGCGCCAAAGCCGTGGCAAAAACCTTTAAAGATTTCACTCCCGAACAAGAATACTATATCGGGCGCACCATCGCTGCGGTCATTCTCAATAAATATAGACCGCACCCCGACAAAAATGCCAACGATTATATCAATCTGTTAGGCCAAACCCTGGCCAAAGCCTCGGATATGCCGGAAACTTTTGGCGGTTATCATTTTCTGATTCAGGATTCGGACGAAATCAATGCCCTGGCCGCACCCGGAGGGTTTATCTTTATTACCAGGGGCATGCTTAAGTTATGTAGGACCGAAGATGCTGTTGCTGCTGTCCTTGCCCATGAAATCGGCCATGTACAGGCAAAGCATGGACTTCAGGCTATTAAAAAATCACGGGTGACTTCGGCCATTACTACACTGGGTGTTGAGGGTACCAAGACCTTTGGAGGAGAAGAATTGGCCGGGCTCACGGAGACCTTCGAAAATTCCATTGCCGACATTACAGCCACACTGGTCAATAACGGTTACTCCCGCAACTTTGAACGCCAGGCGGACCAGGCGGCCATTACCATTTTGAAGCGTATGGGTTATGACCCCAATGGACTTGTGGATATGCTCCAAGTAATGAGTAAAAACCTTAAACCGGGTGGACACGATTTTGCCAAAACACACCCATCGCCACAGAGCCGAATCGTGGACGTCCAAAAAATCATAGGCACATACGCAACGATTGACAAACCCGACGCCAGACAACAAAGATTTCTGGCTGCTTTAGGGGGTATTTAATACATGGCCGGTTGGTCAATCTCTGGTAAAAAACTCCTCCAGGGCCTGATCGTCGGGATATTAGGGGCCTCCCTGGCTCTGCCACTCTGGGGCTTGGGCATGCTTGACACCTGGGAAGCAAAGACCTGGAACTGGCGAACATCTGTTCTGGCAAAACCGGGCAAAGCTACGGATGATATACGCCTGATCCTGCTTGACCAAAACAGTTTGGACTGGGCCAAGGACGAAATCGGATTGACATGGCCTTGGCCCAGGGAGATTTACGGTGCCATTGTCAGCTACTGCAAACGAAGCCAGGCCAAAGCCCTGGCTTTTGATGTGCTTTTTACCGAGCCTTCCAGTTACGGGGTTGAAGATGACACGGCTTTTGGCAATGCAGCCTCTGAATTAGGCCGATTGGCAACGGCTGTTTTTTTGGGAAAAAGCAGCGGCAGTGCAACACGCTGGCCGTCGGAAATACCGCCCCCGGATTTAAAAATTGACGGGCTGAAAAGCTGGCTTAATCCTCAAAATTCAGGTGGAATTGCCTTCCCCCGCGCTACCATGCCGATTAATGAGCTGGCGGTTAATTCGGCCGTACTAAGCAATGTGCACCTAGATCCGGATCCTGACGGAATCTACAGAAGAGTTAAACTGTTTGGTGTCTTTGATAACAAAGTCTTGCCTTCCCTGGGTTTGGGGACTTATCTGGCGACAGCACCTAAAGTTTCGTTAAAGATCGAAGCCGAAAACCTTAAAATCGGTGAACAGACCATACCCATAGACCGGCAGGGCAACGTCATCCTGCGCTACAGGGGTCCGTCAGGAACACACAAAGCTTTCAGCGCAGCTGCGGTATTGCAGTCAGAAATCCGTATTCGCTCAGGTGAAGAACCTTCTATCCAGGATAAAAACACCTTTAAAGACAAATATGTACTCTTCGGATTTTCAGCTCCCGGTTTGTTTGACCTTCGTTCCGCACCCGTCGGTGGGGTGTATCCCGGGGTAGAAATCCAAGCGACCATCCTAGACAATTTTCTTTCCGGCGATTTTATGGGCAAGGTCCCGTGGGAGTTGACTGTAATTCTTGTATTAATTACTGCCGTAGCATGTGCAACAGCAATCTCCATTTTCAGTAGTACCATAGGAAGTACGGCAGCAAGTGCAGTTTTCATTATTTCACCCGTCCTTTCGGCTGTGGGGTTCTATGTCCATGGTTCCTGGCTTCCTTTGTTTGTCCAGGAAACCGCCGTTGTCTCCTCAATAGCCCTGGCCTTAGCCGTCAACTACACCACCGAAGGACGCCAAAAACGTTTCATCAAGGGTGCGTTCAAGCAGTACCTGAGTCCTGCGGTTATTGAGCAGCTCATCCAGAATCCGGAAAAATTGAAATTAGGCGGTGAACGTAGGGTTATGTCTATCTTTTTTTCAGATTTAGAGGGGTTTACCTCTATATCAGAAGGTCTGCCGCCGGAAGATCTCGTTGCTCTATTAAACGACTATCTTTCAGCGATGACGGAGATCATCCAGGATGAGGCCGGAACGGTGGATAAATATGAAGGCGACGCCATAATTGCCTTCTGGAATGCACCGCTGGAAGTGCCCGAGCATGCGACTAGAGCCGTTAGGGCGGCACTCCGCTGCCAGGCAAATTTGGCAAATTTGAGACCTGAATTCAAACAGCGAATCGGCAAGGATATGTTCATGCGTATCGGAATCAATACCGGCCCTGCAGTTGTTGGTAATCTCGGCTCGCACACCCGATTTGATTATACCGTCCTGGGCGATTCAGTGAACCTGGCCGCACGGTTAGAAGGGGCAAACAAGCAGTTCGGAACTTACACCATAATTTCCCAATCGACCCGGGACATGCTAGAAAATACACTGGCGGTCAGGGAACTTGCAAGAGTGGCGGTTGTAGGTCGAGAGGAACCGGTTACCATTTACGAACCTATGTTTTTTGAAGACTACAATACCAGAAAAGACCTATTTGAGACATTCTCAAGAGGTTTGGACCTCTTTTACCAGGGCGATTTCCCCAAGAGCCTGGAAATATTTTCCACAATCCAGGATGTGGATCCCGCTGCCACCGCATACGCTCAAAAATCCAAAATACTGCTGGAAACCCCTCCTGAAAAATGGCAGGGTATCTGGATAATGACAAGCAAATAAAGGATCCAAGCAGAGCAATATATCGCTGGTCGGACCCGGAGAACCAGGTTTTAAAAAAAGTAATAAAAATGTTTGAGGAAAAAAGAAATATTTCTCTATATTTGTTTTTGGGAATTGTCTTCTTGATCGTTTTCATAAGGTTTCCCGTTTATAAAAGCCATGCAGCGGTTTCAGACGCCGTCATAATAAAAGACCGCTTAAAAAAGAGAGTTGAAACAAAAAAAACCAAAAAAAGATTTATTTGCCGGAGAGAATTGATTTGTGGTGTTTCACTCATACCACTTTTTTATGAACGAAGAGGCTTTGCCCCGGCCTGGTGCGGTGATGATGGAATTTTTCCTCAAGCAGCAGCCTTAATTTCAGAAATAAGTAGCGCCCGTGACGAAGGCCTGAGCCCCGATGTCTATCATAAAAATAATATAAGATCTTTGCTTCAGGAGATAGAATTTACTCAGGCCCTGGGAGAAACCGTTGATCCCGATAAGTGGGTGGATCTTGAATTGCTCCTTACGGACGCATTTATGATGTATGGTTCGCATTTGCTTGCCGGTCGGGTAAATCCCGAAACCATCCATACGGATTGGATTGTATTTACACCGGCCGTCGATTTGATAAGTATTCTCCAATCTGCACTCAAGGCAAATCAAATTAAGCACGCCTTAAGAGATTTGCGACCGAACCATCCCGGTTATAAGCGCCTCAAACGATATTTATGGCAATATCGAGAGATAGCAAAAAAGGACAAATGGTCACCAATTTTATCCAAAACTAGTTTGCGTAAAGGTGATAGGGGAATTTCCGTTCGGCGTCTCCGGGAGCGACTAATTATTTTTGACGATCTAAGCACTTCCGGTGATGATCAAATCGATCTTTTTGACGAAACAGTTGAATCGGCCGTTCTAAGGTTCCAAAAAAGGCATGGATTAAAAACGGACGGTGTTGTTGGGTCACAAACGTTGAAAATACTTAACATACCGATTCAAGAACGCATTCGCCAGATGGAAATTAACTTGGAACGCTGGCGCTGGATTCCCCATAATCTTGGAGATCGATACATCCTTGCAAATATTGCTGATTTTAAATTACACGTTACGGAAAATCTACAGCGAATTCTGGACATGCTCGTTGTCGTAGGAAAACCTTATCGCCGCACACCGGTTTTCAGCTCAAAAATGACGTTTATGGTCATAAATCCCTACTGGAATATCCCTACCAGCATTGCAGTCAAAGATATTCTCCCCAGAATTCGACAAACCCCCGCCTATATCGCTCAACAGGGTATAAAAGTATTCAAGGATTGGAGCAACAGCGCGCAGGAATTAGATTATGGAGCCATCGATTGGAAAAAAATGGAACGACGTAACTTTACTTACAAGCTTCGTCAAGAACCAGGACCGAAAAATGCTTTGGGCCGAGTTAAATTTATGTTTCCCAACAAGTTCGCTGTTTATCTTCATGACACGCCCAAACATTCACTCTTTAAAGAGCTCATTCGTGACTTCAGCTCAGGTTGTATCAGGGTTGAAAAACCGATTGATCTGGCCCTCTATCTGTTGAAAGACGACCCGCAATGGACACGTGAAATCCTTTTAGAGACGATCAAAACCGGAAAAAGAAAGGTGGTTAGACTCAAGAACCCCATACCTGTTCATTTACTTTACTGGACGGCATGGGTGGATGAAAGTGATATGTTATATTTTCGTGATGATATTTACGACCGTGACAGACCCCTTGACCGGGCCTTGAAAGAAAAACCTCCGGGCGTTTAAGCAGATTAGATATCACCAGTACCTTACCGGACCGATATCCACATGCACAAAATCCGACTTCGGATAATAGCCCACGCCTCCAGCTTGGAACTTCATACAAATACGTTGCAACATTTTTGTATCACAACCGGAGACCCGGATATCGGCTGCTTTTCCTTCCATGTGCAAACTACTCCTCCCGACACCTGTGGTCTTTTTACATAGCATGGCGTTTGTCTCGGGGGACCGGTAGCCGGAAATTATTTGGAATCGGACTGGGTTGTTGAAGCTGGTTGAAATGGAATATAGAAGGTCTAACAATCTTATTCGGATGGATTTAATTTCACCTGTTCGGTGATCTCGAAGAATATGGTTAATGGTTTTCAACGCCTCTGCCTGATAATAACCTTTGGCGAAATAACATGCATCAAGCCTTTCGTCTGTGTGGGTATTATAAAAGGAAAGTTTACGTTCCTTCGACAATAAACGATCAATCGACGCTAAGGCGGGAATAGGGAACAAACACACCAGCCCGACTTGTGCTCCGGTTTTTAAAAAACGGCGTCGATTAAAACACATTTTTTTATTCTCTCCTTTTTGATGATCCACTTCCCCTGTTTTTTTTATAACAAACTAAGAGCATTATGAAAACAATTAATTTAGAACATCTCGCTTTTTGTTTGATATTGGGACGATATTTAGGTAAAAGTCGGATTGAATCCGGCTAAGTAGGAGTAAACACACATGTATAAAAATTTCTTTGGATTCAATGAAAGACCCTTCAAGCTAGTTCCTGATCCGGCGTATCTCTTTTTGAGTAAAACTCACGAGAAAGCCCTGGCGCATTTAACCTATGCAGTAATTCAGGGTGAAGGTTTTGTGGAAATAACGGGAGAGGTTGGTACCGGAAAGACGACGCTTTGCCGTGCCTTTCTCGAAAATCTGGATGAAACCACACAAGCAGCTTATATATTTAACCCCAAGCTGAATTCCATCCAACTTTTAAAAGCAATCAACGATGAGTTTGGTATCCGTTCGGATGCTGATACTTCCAAAGACTTGATAGACACACTAAATGTTTTTCTCATCGAGGAAAAAGCCAAAGGAAAAAATGTCATCCTGATCATCGATGAGGCCCAGAATCTGAGCAATGAAGTTTTGGAACAATTGCGCCTTCTTTCCAACCTGGAAACAACCCGACATAAGCTCTTGCAGATCATTCTGGTCGGTCAGCCCGAACTGAGTGAAACGCTTGATTCCCGTGAACTCAGACAACTGGGGCAAAGAATAGCACTGAGCTGTCAACTTATTCCCTTAAGCTTCAAAGAACTTATAGAATATATTCATCACCGGATCAGTATTGCCTCACGCTATCCAGGGGTCACGTTCACTCGCTCTGCATATCAGCTTATTTATAAATATTCTCGGGGAATTCCTCGATTAATCAACATTGTCTCCGATCGGTCGCTTCTGATCGCCTACACACTTGAAAAAGATAAAATCACGGGTAGAATGGTCAAAACCGCTATAAGAGAACTGGCCGGAAGGGGCGATGTTAAACGCTATACCCCATTAATGAGGAAAAGAGCCATTGTATTTTCCTCATTGTTGTGTTTGACCCTTTTAATTGGCATCCTTTATAGACCCGGAATTCTGAATGTGATTTCAAGGTTTAATTTACCTGCAATCAATAAACAAAACACGTTGAATGAGGAAAAAGATCCTGAACCTGTTTCGATAATAAATCAGGTGCTATCCAAGGACGCTATGGAAGTAAAAAACCCGAAACCCGTTCAAACCGAGAATTTGGAACCCATTCAGACTGCCGGCCCTGAGCTCACTGCAATAAAGGATCCGGAACCAAGCGTGAAGCCTTTAGAAACCATAACCCCGGACTCCGCTGTGGATCTTCAACCGAGTTTGGTGGATTTCATGGGGACAACGAATTCCACCTCCTCCAGACGAACGGCCCTCAAAGCCGCTATTGCTCTTTGGAACAAAGAATCTGAAATAAAAACATACCTCGATGGAATCGAAAATGACCATGATTTTTTCCGGATTGCCGCCAAACAAAACGGATTTATGATCCGGCGTATTCAAGGAAGTATAAGCCTTATAAAAAGAATAGATCTGCCGGCTATCTTAGAGCTATACCCTCTTAAAGAATCATCTCCTGTATACCTCACCATTAGCAAAATGAATAACGATAAAATTACCCTTAGGGGTGGAAATCAAGGAAATTCCGTTAAAGTTGATCCGGGTGATTTAAACACCCATTGGTCAGGCATCGCCTATTTTCTCTGGAAAGATTTCCTGTCTCTCACCGGTACGATCCCAATAACTTCTTCAAAGGACTCTGTCATAACCCTAAAGATGTTGCTAAAAGACATTGGATTCAAAGAAATCGAAATCAGTCAGTTTTATGATGAACGAACAAAAGAAGCCGTAAGAAAGATCCAGCAAAAATACGGTATAAATGTGGACGGGGTTGTGGGTTCCACAACCAAGATCGTCTTATACAATGAAAAAAACTATAAGGATTTACCACATATTACGGAATGATCCGGCTCCGGGAGGTTGCCTGAAAATTGAGTTCTATATTGAAAGCGTTAAAAAAGCTTGAAGACGACACCACGATAAAAAGGGCGGGGTTAAGACCATACAAGATATATCAGAAGAAACCAGTGCCCAGGCGGATGAAAAGCAGACTGCTCTCGCATAAACTCCATTTGGTCGTTTTGACAGGAATTGTTGTTGCTTTCGGAGGTGGGTTAATCTTCAAATTGAAACCTTGGGAGAAAGCTCCGGAACCTGTCGTGGTAACGGAAACAACACCCATAAACCTTCCTGATAAAAACATATTGGTGCCGGAAGTTACGCAAAAACAAGCATCTGCAAGAAAGATTGCCAAACAACCCGAGACGGTAATGAAACCGGTTAAGACCCCTTCTATACAGACGAAACCAAAGGAAACGGCTTCCATACCAGACTTACCAATGAAAGAGACTTCCACCGGGATAGAAGCCAAAAATCCAGAACAAAAAAAAGTGGCCGAACGGTTGATATCCATACCCGTCAAACAGACCAGTGAAACCGGATTGGAACTGCAGGCAATCGCCTGGGCCACTGACCGTGAAAGCCGTATTGCGGTGATAAACGGTAATGTTGTCCGCGAAGGAGAATCTATTGATAGGGCCATGGTCGTTCAAATCGGCAAGAACGTTGTCGCTTTCAAAAAAGACGGGGAAGAGTGGCAGCAGCTGTTCAGGAAACAATAGTTTTCATAGAAAAAAAGATGGTAAAATTTGGAAAAAACAATGAAAAAATATCAACAAATTAATCAGGCCCGGATAATGCTGGAATTGCCTGAGCGAGCAACTATGGAAGAGATCAAGTTAAATTATAGAAATCTCATCCGAAAATGGCATCCGGACAAATGTGATTCGAACAGAGACAATTGCAAGGAAATGACAGTCAAAATTATTTCTGCCTATAGAATTATCAATGAATATTGCAGGAATTATAAGTTTTCTTTTTCAAAAGAAGAAGTCAGCAATTACCTATCAGCAGAAGAGTGGTGGTTTGAACGCTTTGGCAAAACCCCACTGTGGAATGACGACAGAAAAAAATAAAGATTCATTCATGGAACCAACATGATCATTGCTGATAATATTAAAAAGAGTTTCGGTTCCCAAACACTTTTCGAAGGAATGAGTTTTAAGCTCAACCCCAAAGAGCGGATCGGAGTAGTGGGTCGAAATGGGCACGGTAAAACAACCCTATTTAGACTCATCACCGGAGAAGAGCTTCCAGATGAAGGGACTATAACGATTCCCAAGCATTACCGTATCGGTCACGTT
>CALANC010000326.1 GCA_937925895.1 uncultured Desulfobacterales bacterium | reverse complement strand
GGCGTTAAGGATTGCCAAAAAGGTAGCTGATGAAACTCATACCTTGTTGGCCGGAAACATTGGACAATCCAATGTCTGGGAACCAGGCAATCGAGAAGCCGAGAAAAAGACCATCGCCATGTTTGAGGAGCAGGCCCGGTGGTCCAAAGAAGGAGGTGCTGAATTTATCATAGCGGAAACCATCTCCTTTTCCGGTGAAGCCTGCCTGGCAGTGAAAGCAATAAAAAATGTTGGGTTGCCTGCAGTGGTCAATCTGGCCATCGATGCCGACGGCCTGTTGAGAGATGGATATACGCCGGAAGAAGCCTGTCGGCGATTGGCGGACCTTGGCGCCGATGTCGTCGGCCTGAACTGTTATCAGGGCCCGGCCACCATGCTGCCGATCTTGAAAAAGATTACCGAAAACGTAAAAGGTCATGTGGCTGCTCTACCGGTTGCCTACCGGACCACGGAACATGAACCCACATTTGAGGTATTGACCGATGATGAAGGCAATACGGTTTTCCCCATTCACCTGGACCCTTATACGGCCACCCGTGACGAAATGGCCGATTTTGCCCGGAAGGCCTTTGAGCTGGGGGTTAATTTCATTGGCGGTTGCTGCGGCTCAGCTCCTTATCATATCCGTGCCATGGCCGAAGCATTGGGTCGCCAGGTGCCTGCCAGCAAATATTCTCCGGCTAAACTGACCGAGGAACAAAAACGGCTCTTCAT
Organism: uncultured Desulfobacterales bacterium; assembly: GCA_937925895.1. GTDB lineage: Bacteria > Desulfobacterota > Desulfobacteria > Desulfobacterales > UBA11574 > CALANC01. Next base: position 5,081 of record CALANC010000326.1, on the reverse strand, counting down.
GCCGGTGGGCTCGAGCCACAAGAAAGGCTCCCTCTAAGAGGGTGTTTTTAAATGGTCTCAGAGTTTAAGTGACGATGGGTGAAGCCTCCGGATCAAAGGGATTGGTTCGGGAGGCAAGGTTAAACAAGTAAGGGTAATCGGCTCTTAAATAGTCCATATAATCCAGCCACTGGTAGGCCAGCCTACGGTATGCCCTCCGAATATCTCCGGCAATGTGCTTATTGTCGGATTCCGGCAGGTTATTCAGGTCTTCTCTTAGAAGAAATTCGTCTCTTAAGTGAATAATTGCCTGGAGTACGCCTGCAAAGCTTTCGTGTTCCAGCAAAACAGGGTTTTCTAAGTTACGAAGAAGGTTGTCCCCCTTTTCTTCCAGAAAACGACTCAGCGATTCCAGGCTGCTACGATGAACATCCACGGAAAAGTCATAGATTTCAAGATGTCTTTTTGCGGTTGAAAATTCTCTTTTTGACCAGTCTTTCGTCACTTTCAGGTCTTTGCCGATGTTTTCGATATGCGGGTCGAATGTGGTAAAAAATTTAAGCAGCCGGATACCGATATCGCTGAAAAACGTTCTCAATACCATATTTGTCTTTTGCCGTCGAATCTCTCTTTCTCGTCGACTCATCAACATTTCGGTTGCATTGGCAACAACAGCCAGAAAAGTTCCCACCCCGGAAATAATCAGAATCATGGCTAGAATCTTGCCCGGTTCTGTAGACGGGTGAATGTCACCATACCCAACCGTCGTAATCGTAACGATACTAAAATAAAAGGCATCAACCAGGGAAAGCCCTTCAATGAACTTGAAGCCCAAGGTCCCTAATGCTATGACTACAATCAGAACCCCGAAAACAATTTTTAATCGTAACTTTAGACCATCCATTGCTCTATGACCTTAATTGAGCGAAAGGCAATGACTAAGGACCACCCGCCACCACATCAAATACCTTTTCAAGAGCCTGCTCCAGCATCTCGGGCTCTGTTCCGCCGGCCTGGGCCATATCCGCCCTGCCGCCGCCGCTGCCGCCTACTACTGTCGCAATCTGCTTTATAATCTCGCCGGCATGAAATCGATTCGTCAAATCTTTTGTGACCACGACAATTAGAAACACCTTTGAGCCGGCTACACTGCCTAAGGCGACGATACCTGATTTTATTTTATCTCTAAATTTATCGGCCAGGGCTCTTAGTGAGGCCGGGTTGTCCGCCGCGACTTGTCTCACCAATAACATTACACCATTGACCGTTCTTGCCTCCTCTTCAGCACCCTCCGTTGATAAGGAAGCCATTCTAGCCTTTAATTGTTCAACTTCCTTTTCTAACGACCTCTGATGGGACAATATTTTCTCCACCCTTTGGGGAACGGCCTCAGGATGCTCCTTGAGCTTTCGAGCGCTGTCTTGAATAAGCCTGGCATTTTTTTGAATATACGTAACGGCAGCGGATCCGGTGACTGCTTCGATCCGCCTTATCCCTGAGGCAACGCTCGACTCTTCAAGAATTTTGAATAGACCGATGTCTCCGGTACGATCGGTATGGGTCCCACCGCAAAGTTCTTTGCTGAAATCGCTGAGAGAAATCACCCTGACCCGGTCGCCATATTTTTCCTCAAAGATCGCTGTCGCATCGGTTTTAAAAGCCTCTTCGGCATCCATCTCTTCCGTTTTGACTGGTATGTTTTCACGCACTTTGTCGTTTACAAGAGTTTCAATCCTTTCCAGCATATCGGGTTCGGTTTGAGAAAAATGGGTAAAATCGAAACGCATTCTGTCCGGTGCCACCATCGAACCTGCCTGTTTGACATGGTCACCGAGAATCTTACGCAGCGCATAGTGGAGCAAATGAGTCGCCGTATGATTCAAGGCCGTCGCTTTACGCTGCTTTTCGTCCACCGTCAAAGTTATGATATCATTCTGTTTGATGCGCCCGGATATGACCTTGCCTTTATGAATGATCAGTCCCGTCGGATCCTTAATGGTATCTGAAACCGTAACTTCAAAATTTTCTCCGGTGATCGTCCCGGTGTCTCCAACCTGTCCTCCTGATTCGCCATAAAAGGGTGTATTTTCAGTTACGACTTCGACCGTTTGACCGCTGCTGGCCTCCTGAATTTCATTCCCGTCTTCAACCAGCAGAAGGGCTTTTGCATCGCATGATAAAATATCATAGCCCACGAATTCAGGTATTATTCCTTTCGCCGACAGGTTTTTATAGGCATCACTGATGGTCGTAAAGGCTGCGACAGATTTGGACCGAGCACGTTGAACCGCCATGGCCTCATCAAAACCCTCCATATCAAGGTTCATATCATCATCTCTGATGACATCACCCACAATATCGACCGGAAACCCGTAGGTGTCATACAATTTAAATATTAGATCGCCGGGAACCTGTTTTTGTCCTTTTGCCTTTAAATCAGCTAGGCTGTCATTGAGTAAATTGAGGCCATAATCGAGAGTTTCCGAAAATCTGATTTCCTCATTTTTAATCACATTGGTTATAAATGCCGAAGCCTCTGTAAGATCCGGGTATTCGGGTTTCATAACATCAAAGACAACTTCGGCTGTTTTATGAAGAAACGGTTGGGTAAGTCCGATATTACGTCCGTAGCGAATCGCCCGCCTCATGATGCGCCGCAGGACATAGCCTCTGCCTTCATTGGAAGGTAGAATTCCGTCACCGATTAAAAACGCTGCTGCCCTGCTGTGGTCGGCAATAACCTTCATGGCGACTTCTGACTCCCGTGATTCGTCCAGGCGTTTTTCAGCAAGGTCTTCTACTTTCTGGATGATGGGAAGAATCAGATCTATGTCATAATTCGTTGGCACATCCTGGATGAGGGATATCATCCTTTCGAGCCCCAATCCGGTATCTATGCTCGGTTTTGGCAGTGGTGTCATTTCCCCTGAAATATCACGGTTGAATTGCATGAATACCAGGTTCCATATTTCGAGAAAGCGGTCACAATCACAACCGAGCTGGCATTCAGGGGTTCCACAGCCGTAATCTTCTCCTCGGTCTAGGTGTATTTCGCTGCAGGGACCGCATGGACCCGTGTCACCCATGGCCCAAAAGTTGTCCTCTTCTCCGAACCGTAAAATTCGATCCTCCGGCACGCCGATATTCCTGTGCCAGAGCTCATGGGCCTCGTCATCATCCAGATAAATCGAAATCCAAAGTTTCTCTGCCGGCAACCCATATCCGTTCGTCAACAGATCCCAGCCGAAATCAATGGCCTTTTCCTTGAAATAATCTCCGAAGGAAAAGTTGCCAAGCATTTCGAAAAAGGTGTGATGTCTTGCCGTATATCCAACATTCTCCAAATCGTTATGCTTCCCACCGGCCCTGACACATTTTTGGGATGTTGCCGCCCGGACATACCCTCTTTTTTCTTCGCCGAGAAAAGAGCGTTTAAACTGCACCATACCTGCATTAACAAACAGCAAGGTGGGATCATCGGCAGGGACAAGAGATGAACTCCTAACGATTTGGTGATTGTGTTTCTCAAAATAGTCAAGAAATTTACTGCGCACGTCATTTCCAGTCATAGTTAACTCCATGTTGTTGTAGTTTCGACTTACGAATCGTCCTGAACGGTCTCGTTTTGTTTCTGGGAAAGACCCAACGATTCTTTTACTTTAACCAGTGCTGAATGATACATGTCCGGATTGTCTTTCAAAAAACGGATAACATTTTGTCGTCCCTGACCGATCCGCTCGCCGTCGTATGAAAACCAGGAACCGCTTTTTTCAACGACACCCGTTTGCACTCCGGTATCGAGCAGATCGCCGAATTGAGAAATGCCTTCACCATAGAGGATGTCGAATTCCGCTTCCATAAAAGGCGGAGCCATCTTGTTTTTAACAACCCGAACCCGGGTGCGGTTGCCCACTATTTCCTGCCCGTCTTTAATGGCGCCAATGCGTCTGATGTCAATCCTGACCGATGAATAAAATTTAAGTGCATTTCCTCCTGTCGTCGTTTCAGGATTTCCGAATACCACCCCGATTTTCATGCGAATTTGGTTAATAAATATGACCAGGGTCATGGTCTTACTGATGGTTCCCGTCAGTTTTCTTAGCGCCTGGGACATGAGCCGAGCCTGTAACCCCATATGGGTATCCCCCATCTCGCCTTCAATTTCCGCCCGGGGAACAAGTGCAGCAACAGAATCGATAACGACAATGTCGATTGCACCGCTCCTGACCAGCATGTCTGCAATCTCCAGTGCTTGCTCTCCTGTATCAGGTTGAGCAACCAGAAGTTCTTCGCAATTCACCCCGAGTCGTTTTGCATAAGATGTGTCCAGGGCATGTTCGGCGTCTACGAAAGCGACAATGCCGCCCTGTTTCTGGGCCTCGGCAACTGCATGAAGCGCAAGCGTTGTTTTCCCCGACGCTTCCGGACCGAAAATTTCGATCACCCTTCCTCTGGGTAACCCCCCTATGCCTAAAGCTTTATCAAATGCAAGAGAGCCTGTTGGAATTGTCGGCACATCAATAATCGGACTGCTTCCCAACTTCATAATAGATCCTTTGCCGAATTGTCGCTCTATTTGTCCCATGGCGGTTTCAACCGCCTTTTCCTTATCCGGAGAAATGCTCATGATATCCTCCTTATCAATACCGTAACGTTCATTTGATTCGCCTGAATTCACAGAACTGCTTCAACAAGTTTGGTATAGACCGCACCTGCTGGTTTGAGATCACTTTTGTACAAAATCACCCTGTCTGCAACGAATTCCGCAGATTCGAACCCGCTAAATTCCGACAATGCATCGCCAAGGCGTTTTGGATCCAGCCTATTCTTAACCCTTCCGAACGTAAGATGGACTTTAAAGGGTCTATTCTCTTTTGGAAACCCCAATCCATCCAGATTATCTTCCAACCGCTTTTGCAATCCGAACAGTTGGTTGACTTGTCCTGAAACGCCTGTCCATATGACACGGGGGCGTTTGATACCGGGAAACACGCCGATCCCTTTTGCTTTAAGTGAAATGGGTGCATGCTCCCTGACGGATTCATCCATCACACCGCCGATCTTATCGATATCCGCCGTTTTGATGTCGCCTAGAAATTTTA
>CALANC010000325.1 GCA_937925895.1 uncultured Desulfobacterales bacterium | reverse complement strand
CGTACCCCTTCCCCACCGCCACGTGGGTCAGCACCTTGATGACGGCGAACGTCAACAGGAAGGCGCGCGGGCCGAGCAGTTCTTTCCGTTCTGGTACGTTCACGAGATCTCTCTCGGGGCTTTCTGCCAGCCTGGATACGGAGGGAACAGGGCGTTCTCCGATGTTGGCCGATCATATGTGATTCGCGGGCTATTGCGGGAGGCTTCTAGAAACTGCGGATCTTCGACTTGATGGTGACGAGATTCAGCCCGAGGGCCAGCTTGCGCAGCAGCATCCTGTAGTGCGACGTGTCGCCCTGAATGCCGGTGCTGCGGCTGTGGTCGCCGTAGAAGAGGGCAACGAGTCGATCATCGATGTGCACCGGCAGAACCATCAGCTCGGTCGGGATCGGAAGCTCGAGAGTGTCGAAGAAGCGGCGATAACGGGGATCTTCCGGGAGCTGGCCGCGGAAAAACCCCTCGCCCAGGCATTATTTTTCCACAACGATGCTGGGTTGGTAATTCCGCAGAATGGGCATTTGGATTCATCGGAGCTGATTAATTTACGACAGTTTGGGCAGAGAAGTGAGTTCCGCTGATGTGGTACCATATTGATAATCATATAAAGGGTCAGTTAACCACAGCTTTAGAAATATGGGTTAACTGAGAAGTAAAAGCATTGCGTGTCCAGCGTGACATTTACCTTCGAGCCGTTTTGCTGAATGTCACTACAGCCTGACGCGTTCATAGAAAAGACACCTCCCTATCCATAGCAAGATCTGCTATGGAACCAGCAGGCATAAGCCTGACAACATTTTTCGGATTTAGGAGGTGTCGGATGAAAGCATACGCTGGAATTGATTTGCATTCAAGTAATAATTACGTCGGCATTATCGATGAGAATGACAAAAGACTTTATGGCAAACGGATGCCAAACGAATTAGATCACGTTTTAACAGCGCTGGAGCCGTTCAGGGACCGGTTGGAGGGGGTCGTGGTTGAATCGACTTACAACTGGTACTGGCTGGTAGATGGCCTGCAGGAACATCGTTATAAAGTTCATCTGGCCAATCCCTCAGCGGTGAAACAGTATGAAGGGTTGAAGCATACCGATGACAAGTGGGATTCATTCTGGTTGGCGCATATGAGGCGTCTGGGCATATTGCCCGAGGGTTATATTTATCCAAAAGAGCATCGCGCCGTAAGGGATCTTTTACGAAGGAGGCTTTTATTTGTCAGGCACAGAACGGCGAATATATTAAGTTTACAGAGTATGATAACCAGGAACCTGGGCCTTAAGATATCCGGCAATGCGATCAAGAAAGTAAATGAGTTTGATGCAAAGGAGTTGTTTGCCTGTCCCAATCTGGTGTTTATGGCTAAAAACAATATTGCGACCATTGCGTTTTTGGGCAAAATAATCAAAGGCATCGAAAAGCAGGTAAAGCCTCAGGTCAAGCTGCGTAAAGAATTTGCGATGCTGCTGACGATTACCGGCGTTGGTGATATTCTCGGGCTTACCATCATGCTGGAAGTGGGCGATATCAATCGTTTTGAGCAAGTCGGGGACTATTCCTCGTATTCACGGTGTGTAAAAAGCGAAAGGCTTTCTAATGGCAAGAAAAAAGGTGAGAATAACAAGAAAAACGGCAACAAGTATCTGGCCTGGGCATATGTAGAGGCCGCCAACTTTGCGATCAGACATAGTGTAGCGGCCCAAAGATTTTATAATCGTAAAAAAGCTGAAAGAAACGGTATCGTTGCCATCAAAGCATTGAGCAACAAGATTTGCCGGGCATCTTACTACATCATGCGTGATCAAGTGCCGTTTGATGAAGCCATGCTTTTCAAATAATTAGTTTGGGTGCGGCATTGAACCGGAAAAGGGGTTGGTATAAAACCACCAGACTTGATTGGTATTTGCCGCACCCACCTGACAGGCGGCAATCGTTTATTAGAACCTGATTCGCCTATGCCGTGAGTCTGTAAGGGGTTGGCTAATAACCACAAGATTTGTAAAAATCCAATTGAACACGGTATGGCACCGAAGATTTTCTGGGGTCCAAATGGACCAGGGGTCGTATTTTAAGCATTGCGCTTAAAATACAATTGCCTTGAACCTGATGGGTGACTGGTGCGGATCAGTACATGCTGACCGAGAACCGATAAAAAGAAATAACGGATGCGAAACGGGCGCCAAAAACGAGGCCGTGCTGGTATAGGTAATAAGGATCAAAACAAAAAGGTGGATTTTTTTGAATGAAGGGGTGTTTTTTCTCTTGACTTACCCTTTATTGGGTGACCCTTTTGTTTTTAGAAGACTTGATCCCTTTTTCCTAACCGTTTCAGGTGCTCACACCGGTTTGGCCCGTTTGTATTGATCCGGCCATTCCAGGTCCACACCCAGATCGGCTGCAGCGATCATCGGCCAATAGGGTGAACGTAAAAGTTCCCGCCCCAGCAAAACGGCATCGGCCTGCTCGGTTACCAGAACCTGTTCGGCCTGGGCAGGTGCTGTAATCCAACCGACCGCTCCGGTTTCAATACCGGCGGCTTTGCGGACAGCAGCTGAAAACACGGCCTGATAACCGGGACCTGCCGGAATCCGGGCATCGGGGACGGTTCCACCGCTGGAACAGTCGATCAAATCAACGCCCAGATCTTTGAGTCGGCCGGAAAAATCAATGGCCTGGGAAAGGTCCCAGCCGTTTTCGACCCAATCGGTACAGGAAATGCGTACAAACAGCGGCAGGTTTTCCGGCCAAATTTTTCGAACGGCTGCTGCTACCCTGAGGGGAAAAGACTGCCGGTTTTCCAATGCCCCGCCCCACCGATCCTTCCGGAGATTCGATATCGGAGACAAAAATTGATGCATCAGGTACCCATGGGCCATGTGAAGCTCCAGAACTTTAAAACCGGCCGAAAGACTCCTCTCGGCGGCTGATGTAAACTCGGCAACAACCCGATCCATATCCGTTTCGGTCATTTCCCTTGGAATGGTATGCGCCT
>CALANC010000324.1 GCA_937925895.1 uncultured Desulfobacterales bacterium | reverse complement strand
CAACTGGTTTTTACATTCACATAGTTAAGCAGATTATATTTTCAATTTTTTTTTAATGACCAATCATTAAAGGAATGTTTAAGGGGCAAAGGGAGGGAATAGATTACCGTTTGGAAAGGGTAGAACTTGAATATACAAAGCTTCACGAAGCCGAATTTAAGCGAGACCCACAGAAATAAGGATTGAGCCATGAAAGAGAAATTTTTGGACGTAATCAAGTGGGGATTAATACTCATTATATTAAGCACTATTACGTCTGGCATTGTTTTTTCTGCCGTATATCTCAAGTAGGAAACGTCGCCGATTCAAGGCTTAAAAGCCATAAAATCAAAAAGTGTATTCATACTTCTTTAAACCAGAAAAGGAGAACAAATGGCTTTTGAAACATTTCATTTACTTATAGTAGATCATGACAATAAAAAATTTAGTGCTGAGGGCCCAATGAACGACGATTTTTTATTGCGAGAACGTATAATTAGAGAACAAAAAAGGGGTCGAAATATAGAAGGTTTTTCTTTAAAGGGGTCTTCTTTAGAACCTTCAATAAAGTATTATATAAAAAAATCTAAGTATGAGTATATTAAAAAAAGTGTGATTTGATTTTCATAGCAAAATACAATTCTTTAGGCAGGGTCAGCAATGGCCCTGCTTTTTTATTATCCGATCTTTGAATAACTGCTATGCATGGCACGAATCTCAACCCTAAAATCTTTTCCAGATATCACAATACCGGATACAAAGATCTATAGTTCACATGCTGGTAAAAAATCTGTGCCGGGGAGAAGTGATTTAAGGAAAAGACCTTGTTTTCTCCACAGAAACTGATATGCATAAAAAATGCGTACGCGTAAGATAAATAAAATGCGTGTCGCTGCTCTTTTGGTCATCCTTCTCAATGTGGTCACAGGGGCAGACTGCAAGCAGGGGCAAGAACCAACCAACGAAAAAGGCCCTGCTGCCGGTGAGGTCCGAACGCAGACGAATGCTCAAACAAAAGCAAATGTTCAGACGTTTGTTACTTACAAATATATTGACCCGATGACCGGCATGGAGGCCTTCCGCCTCCTTGTTCCAAAAGGGTGGCATGCTGAAGGAAAGATTACCTGGTCGGAAAATCCTGCCTTGCCTGCCCAGGCCCGCTTCCGATTTTCCAATCCGAAAGATACCGAGGAATTCAACATCTTCCCCACGCAATCCTATTTCTGGACAAATAACCAGATGTTTCTCAGCACCAACCCGCCCGGCACTCTGCGTTTTGGCACCCTGGTCTTAAGACCCATTGACCTGCATACCGCCTTTGTGCAAGTGATTATCCCTCACGTCAGATCCGGAGTCAACGGCGTAAGAATTACCGAGGAAAAAGAAGTGGTAGAGTTGGCAAGGCTAGCCAGAGGACAGCCGGTTCAAGGCGTTCACAGTTCAGCCCAAGGCGGTAAGATCAGAATCCAGTACTCAGAAAACGGCAGGCCGATGGAAGAAGTGATGTACGCCGCGGTCAATCAATTCGTCACCTATATGCCCGGTTCTGCCTTAACCGGAAATTATTTCATCAACTACTGGTACATCGACTACGTATTTTCTTTCAAGGCTCAAAAAGGGAAACTCGATTCCCAGGCCAAAGTCTTCCAGACCATGGTCTATTCCCTGAAGGTCAACCCCCGGTGGTTCGCCAAAGTCGCCAATATCAGGGATATGATGGCCCAGCGGGTCATCAGGGGTATTAAGACGATAGGCCATATCGCTTTACTGCTTTGGCCGGGGAACGTTTCGGGCGTTTAGCGGAGGACTTACCAAAAAAGTTTGGTGAAGGAGCATCTGGCGCCCCGGCCATTTAACCCCTTCTATCACAATTTTCAAACACACTTTAAAATAAGTAGTAAATTTATTTCGATAATGAAACTTTTCTTGATAATATTGTCGTGTTTTCTGGTAGCTACAGTGTTTTCTGTTGTGCGGTTCGTTTTCAACTTGCTAGGACTAGGTCCTGAACCGGATACCGTTTTACCAGGCGCGTTTTTTAGCAAGCCGGAGAAGGCTGTTGGGAGACTCAAACTTCTGGTGGACGGAAAGGCCGCATTTGATGAAATAATGCTGACCATCGATGCAGCACAGTCATCGGTCCATGTCCAAACCTACATATGGAAAGATGACGATATAGGACGGGAGGTTGTAACAAAACTGAAAACTGCGGCGAACCGTGGCGTGAAAGTTACTGTCCGTAAAGATGCGCTTGGAACGGCTTTCGAGTTAATGGATATGCTAAAGGGGAGACCGAGCCCCGTATTTACGAAATCTGGATTGAGAAATTACAAAAACATTGATGTAAAGGTCGATATTTTTGCTGATACGGATCATAGCAAGTACTTTATCGTGGATCAGAAGGAAGTCATTTTCGGTGGAATGAACATTGCTGATGAATACCACAAGCAATGGCATGACTATATGGCCAAGATCCGAAGTGCAAGATGGACAAGAGCTTTTGAAGGAAAGGTGTTGAAAAGTTTACCTTGGCCGAATCCGGCACCATTCGTGATCACTTTAAACGATAGAAACACTACCGAGATTCGTACGGCACTCATCGAAATAATCAACAACGCTAAAGAAAGTGTAATTATAGAGCACACCTACTTTTCGGACAACAAGGTTATCGAGGCTCTAAAACTGGTCGCCGAAAGGGGTGTTCAGGTGAATATCATATTGCCGAAGAGAGCTGACAGGCATTACTACGCCAATTTGGTTACGATCAATAAGGTGACTCAATCAGAGGAAAAGACAGCGCCCAGTGTGTTCCTATATCCTCAAATGATGCATGCCAAAGTGGTCTTAACAGACGGTGTGATTGCCGCTGTCGGCTCCGCCAACCTCACCCGGCGAAGTATGAAGACCAGTCGAGAAGTTACCATGTTTGTTCACTGTAAGCCCGACGATCCCTTTATCAAGAGATTGCGCGAACGGCTAGAAGCGGATATGACCGAAAGTGAGCAAGTCATGACCCCGTTCAAACTGGGTGCTTCTGAGAAAGTTAAAGCCCTTTTTGGCAAGTATCTCTGGTAATAAACGAGCGGCCTGGGTAACAAAATCCCTAATAGGAATTAAATACCTGAATTTTGCACGAGTCGGAGGTTTCCCTATGCCAGGCATTTAAGGGTGAAGTCGTAGTGTGCTACTTCGAACCCTTAATAACGCAGCATATGGGAACCTCCGGCTCGCCCTATGGGTAAAAATTGATGAGAAAAAAGATCATCATCCGCATATAACATTTAGGTAAAATGTTTTATTATTTGATTTCGTATAAACCCGTTTTAATTAACTAACGGGAAGATTCTCATTAATTTTTATGCAAGATTCATGAAATAAGAGTTCCAAACTCCCGGTAAGGGTTGATTACATGATTAAAGGTAGAAAAGTTGTCTGGGGTTGGGCGATGTATGATTGGGCGAATTCTGCTTTTGCGACAGCAGTTATGGCCGGTTTTTTCCCTATATTCTTTAAGCAGTATTGGAGCTATGGCGCTGACGTCAATATGAGTACTGCCCAGCTTGGATTCGGCAACTCGATTGCCAGCCTTTTTGTTGCCATAATGGCTCCGATTTTGGGTGCAATTGCCGACAAAGGGTCTGCAAGAAAAAAATTTCTGATCTTTTTTGCATACCTGGGTGTTTTAATGACCGCTGCTTTATTTCTGGTTCAAAAAGGGGATTGGGGCTGGGCTATTTTTGTATATATCATGGGGATAATTGGATTTTCCGGCGCAAATATATTTTACGATTCACTATTACCCAGTGTGGCTGATGAAGACAAAATAGATTATGTATCAGGTTTCGGCTATTCTATGGGATATCTTGGCGGTGGACTGCTTTTTCTTGTAACCGTTTTAATGACGCTAATGCCGGAAAAATTCGGATTGTCAGATTCAGTAACAGCTGTCAGGTTAGCATTTCTTTTGGTTGCACTATGGTGGGGCCTGTTTTCTATTTTTACTATTCTGTGGTTACCTGAAGAACAAACGTACACTGCCCGATCTAGGCGTGCTGGTTACATTATAGAAGGTTTCCGGCAGTTAATAGGAACATTCAAAAAGATCCGTCATCTGAAAACGATCATTCTTTTTTTAGGCGCCTATTGGTTCTATATTGATGGAGTGCACACCATAATTCGGATGGCGGTCGATTATGGCATGTCTATTGGATTTGATTCAAATGATTTAATTGTGGCTCTACTAATCACCCAGTTTGTGGGCTTTCCTTCTGCGCTGGTATTCGGAAAACTGGGGCAAAGATGGAGTGTCCGCAAATCTATTTATATCGCAATCGGTTTTTACATACTTATAACTATATGGGGAACGATGATGACAAATAAGCAAGAGTTCTACATTCTGGCTATCGCCATTGGTTTGGTACAAGGCGGTATTCAAGCCCTTAGTCGATCTTATTATTCAAGATTGATTCCTAAACACCAGGCTGCTGAATACTATGGGTTCTATAATATGCTGGGCAAATTTGCAGCTATTCTAGGCCCGGTATTGATGGGCATTGTTGGACTTATTGCACGGAGGATTTTGATGCCTCCATCCCCTTCACCTGAGCAAATAGTGCATGTTGGGCAGATTGCCTCCCGCTGGGGAATTGCATCTGTTTCACTCCTATTTATAATTGGCGCTATCCTCTTCTTTTTTGTAGATGAAGAGAAGGGTAAAGCCGAAGCTGCTTATTTATCAGAAGCATGACATTCCATAGTTAAGTAAATTGTAAGTACCAGACTAACTCGCCTTATTCTTTTGCTTCGCATGCTCCTTTCCGAAAAGTTCTGAATCTGTGGTTAGAAGGACCAAACGTAAAACCTGTGATTTCTGCTGAGACTGTCGAAAAACCCTAAAAGCATAAATTTAAGGTTTGCACCTATCTGATTTTACTATATTAAATTCAAAAAATTGCCGGCTAAATTCCATCCGCAAGTTCTAACCAACTCAACACAATCCTTACGTTTTATGAGAGCAATCGTCGATGACCCTTGACATAACCATCCATCTCTTCCAGTATTTCTTTAAGTAGTTTATCTCGGGCAAAAAACAGGACGGGAATGACGAACTGTCGAAAAGTGATTTTTCTATTTAATTGCCGGTTATTACTTCAACTGAAAATGGAGGATTTATGAAAATTACTGATTTTAATAAAAGTATTATCCCTTTCCGGCAAGGAGATGCCAAAAAGGTTGGAAAAGATTGTTACTATGTTGACATGATCGT
>CALANC010000323.1 GCA_937925895.1 uncultured Desulfobacterales bacterium | reverse complement strand
AGAAATGTATCCCCTTGCCAACAACCTTTCCTCGAGCAAAAAAATCCTTATTGTCGATGATGATCCTCAGGTTCAAAATGTTCTGGTCAACATACTTTCACGTTTTGATTACAAAACAGAAATAGCATCAGACGGTTTTGAGGCAGGCGCCAAAATTATGGAATTCAAGCCGAGTCTTGTCATTCTGGATTTGATCATGCCGGGGATGGACGGTTTTGAGGTCTGCAGACGATTAAAAGAAAATTTAGCCACCTCTCACATCAAAATATTGGCCGTTTCAGGTTATGGTACCGAAGGGAATAAAAAAAGAATTATGGAGGCAGGGGCAGATGGATATCTGGCAAAGCCGTTAAGGAGCAAGGAGCTTCTTCAAAACATAGAAGATCTCTTATACAAGCAAATTCATAAGTTAAAGGATGCTAAAGGATGAATTCTAACAAAAAAACTGAAAACCAGGACACCAAAATATTGATCGTGGAGGACAGCCCGACACAGGCAACTCACCTCACCTATTTCTTAGAGGAAAACGGCTATCAGGTTTATCACGCCACAGACGGCGAGGAGGCCTTTGCATCAGCGCATGAAATCCGGCCGGATCTCATCATCAGCGATGTCCTCATGCCGAAAATGAATGGTTATGAAATTTGCCAGGCCATCAAACAGGATGAAACCCTCAAACACATTCCCGTCATATTACTCACCTTGTTATCGGAGCCAATTGACGTCGTCCTGGGCCTCAATTCAGGCGCAGACTATTATATTATAAAACCGTTTGACAAAAACTATTTGCTGGGCATTGTCGACAATGTACTTAAGACTCCGATCATTGAGAAAAGCAGCGAAGAATCCGGGAATCTAAGCGTTACCATAGCCGGCGAACAACATGCCATCACCTCAAGTCCTCAACAGATCTTAAGCCTTTCTTTTTCCATATACCAGAACGCTATTTATCAAAACGACTTGCTGATCAAAGCCAAAGATGAGATAGAGGAATTAAATAGGAATCTGGAAGACAGGGTCAACGAGAGAACAAGTGAGCTGACCAGAAGCTTCACGGGTACGACAAAAGCCATCAGTGATTTGGCGGAAAGCCGGGACCCCTACACCGCGGGGCACGCCAGAAATGTTACCAATTTGTCCATTCGTATTGCAAAAAAGATGAATTTAAGCCAAGAGGACATCCAGGGGCTTGAGGTCTGCGGCCTGCTCCACGACGTCGGTAAGGTGGTCACCCCTTCGGCAATTCTAAATAAGCCGGGGCGACTGACAAATCATGAGTTTGGCATTATTAAACTTCATTCCACAACCGCTTACGAGACCTTAAAAAACATCCCTTTTCCCTGGCCCGTTGCCGAGGTGGTCTATCAGCATCACGAGCGCATGGACGGCTCAGGGTACCCCCGCGGGCTGAAGGGTGATGAAATTCATCCCTGGGCACGTATTCTCGTAGTGTCCGATGTGGTGGATGCCATGATCAGCCATCGGCCATACCGACCAGCCCTACCGAAAAAGATCGCCTTTGAAGAAATAGAGAAAGGTAGAGGGAAGATATATGACCCTGAGGTGGTAGATGCCTGTCTGGCCGTGTTAGGAGAAGCTTCCCGCAGGGTGCTAGTTGTTGATGACAAGGTAGAAATAACTGAAATGCTTATAGATTTCCTGAATGAGATGGGGATAGAAGGCGATGGATTCAATGATCCTGGATTGGCTCTGGAGGCCTTCAAGGAAGATCCGTATTCGGTGGTTATTACCGATTTAAATATGCCCGATATAAGTGGTTTTGATGTTCTGGAGAATGTTAAGCAGATTCATCCTGCCAGCAAGGTGATCGTGGTGACCGGCTATGGGGATAAAAAGAGCGTTGTGGAAGCGCTCCGTTTAGGGGCTGATGATTTTCTGGAGAAACCGGTCAGACTGAAGTCTTTTTGTTCGGCGGTTGATAAATCCATAAAGCGCTACCAGAATGGCGAGTAGACGGCGTGAAGGCAAAGGGTAGGTTGTCGATGAATAAACGGAGTAAGAGTAAGTTAAAAGGGTAAAAAGGAAACTCACAATGGGAAAAGGAAATCAAAAAATCCCTATCCCCTGGCGTCTTTATCTGGTGATCGGCGTTATCACCCTGCTGATCGTGGGGGCAAAGGGGTATTTTTTCCAGCAGACCAGAAATATAAATAGTACCCACGATACCGTGCTTGAAGACCTAACGCATATAGAACTCAAGTCTACAATCGCCTTTCTTTGGTTTAAAGAGATTCTCAGCAGTGGTCGGACAGAAAGGGTTGAAATGGTGAGAGACCCTCTGGGCCAGGCCGAGAAACGTCTCCAAGCCTTGACAGCAAAGAAATCTGATTCCAGTGAACATTCCGGAACACATGCTGCCTTTGATGCGAGTAAACATATTGTTATATTTCACCTCCGTCACAAACCTCATGTAATCCAATATATCCAAGAAACGTTAGAAGCTGTCGAAGAAAAACTGAACCAATTCATGTATATTATTGAGATGAGATTGTTAGCCAGAAAAATCTCTGGTTCCGGTACGGAGCTCGACCGGCACTTAGATCGCCTTTTTATGGAACTCCAAGAAAAAATGGCTGAAGTAAGGGGAAAAATTCAGGCATCGAAAGTAAACCATTTGGCCCAGTTCCAGGTCATGCAGACCTTTCTGATCTTTTTATGTCTGGCTTCGGGAGTGTTCATCGCCGTGATTTTACACCGCTTCGAACGCCGCAGGGCGGATGATCTCCTTGCCGTGTGGGAGAGTGAGGAGGCTTTAAGGAAAAGCGAGAATGATCACAGACTGTTAATAAAAAATCTGCCAAGCGTTGTATACAAAGGATACAAAGATTGGTCCGTAGAGTTCCTGGATAGAAAGGTGGAATTATTAACCGGTTATGATGTGGATGAATTTAATTCCAAAAGAATGAAATGGTCCGACATAATCGTTAGGGAGGATGTTGAAGCGACAGGGGAAAGTTTTATTGAGGCCCTTAAATCAGACAAGGCCTATGTCAGGGAATACAGGATTAATTCCAAAGCTGGAGATACCTTTTGGATTCAGGAAAGAGGACAGATTATTTGTGACGACCGGGGAGAAATTGAATATATAAATGGCGTCTTTTTTGATATAACCGAACGCATAGCAGCAGAGGAGAAGCTGAAAAAAGCCAAAGAAGATGCCGATATAGCAAACAAAGCCAAAAGTGAGTTTCTTGCCAATATGAGCCATGAAATTCGAACGCCCATGAACGGTGTCGTCGGCATGACGGGCCTTCTGTTGGGCACTGACCTGAGCGCAGAGCAACGTGAATTCGCTGAAACCATTCAAGGAAGCACAGACTCCTTGTTGTCAATAATCAACCATATCCTCGATTATTCCAAAATCGAAGCCGGGAAATTTGATCTTGAAATAATTGATTTTGATTTGCGGATCGTCTTGGAGGAGATGAGCGATCTCGTGTCCTTGAAGGCACACAATAAAAATTTGGAATTTGTTAGCATGATTCACCATGAAGTCCCTTCATCTTTATGTGGAGATCCGGGGCGACTTCGCCAGATATTGATCAATCTTGCCGGCAACGCGGTCAAGTTTACCGAGGAAGGCGAAGTGGCAATCCGGGCTGACCTTGAAGATGAAGATACCACCCATGCCAGGATCCGCTTCAGTGTTACCGACACGGGGATAGGTATCCCGGAAGATCGCATGGACCGCCTTTTTCAGTCGTTTTCTCAGGTTGACAGTTCCATAACCCGCAAATTCGGCGGCACAGGTTTGGGGTTGACGATTTCAAAACAGCTTGTGGAGATGATGGGCGGTCAGATTGGAGTGGAAAGTAAGGAGGGTAAAGGTTCTACCTTCTGGTTTTCACTTGGTTTCGAAAAGCAGCCTGAAAGCAAGGTGAGAGAATTTGTTCTCTCCGATGATATCAGAGGAAAACGAATACTGATTGTGGATGATAATGACACCAACCGGTTTGTTTTACGCGAACAGTTGAAACTGTGGGGATGCCGTTTTGATGAAGCTTCGAGCGGAACAAAGGCGTTGACTGAACTGCAACAGGCAGTTACCGGTAAAGATCCATTTGATATGGCAATCCTTGACATGCAGATGCCGGAGATGGATGGGGAGACCCTTGGCAAAAAGATAAAGCAGCATCCTGATTTGAAAAACACCATCTTGGTTTTAATGACCTCAATGGGTGAGCGCGGGGATGCAAAGCATTTTGAAGATATTGGCTTTTCGGCCTATCTGACCAAACCGGTTAAACAGTCACATCTCTATGATTGCCTGGTGACGGTTGCCGGTGTACATAGGGAAACAAGTGAGGAGTGGCCGGCAAAGATTGTAACCCGACATGATGTTATCGAAGACCAAAAGCGCAGGGTTCGAATTCTTCTTGCCGAAGACAATATTATCAATCAAAAAGTAACATTAACTACTTTAAAAAAATTAGGATATCTTGCCGATGTGGTCGCAAATGGTAAAGATGCTGTCGAGTCTGTGGAACGGAGTCCTTACGATCTTGTTTTGATGG
>CALANC010000322.1 GCA_937925895.1 uncultured Desulfobacterales bacterium | reverse complement strand
AATGTGTTTCCAATTCATAAATGAGGTATTTTTGTCCAGATCAAGACCGCACAAGGGTTTACGGTGAGGCGTACTCCCTTTACGCCGCAGCCGAAAACCCGCGGAGAACGCAGATCTGGGCAAAAAGGGCCATTTATGGATGGAAACTAACTAAGGAGGTGTTTTTGTGAATATTAAGAAAGTAATGGTCATCGGCGCCGGCACCATGGGTGGCGGTATAGGCCAACTCTGTGCGCAACAGGGTTTTGACACGGTGATTACCGATATAAGCGAGGAGCTTGCCGACAATGCCAGATCCCTCATCGAGAAGAGGCTTGAACGGAGGGTGGAGCAGGGCAAGACCACAGAAGAAGAAAAGAACGCTGTTCTCTCACGTATTTTTACGGCAGGGGATCTCTCTCCGGCCAAGGATGCTGATATCGTTATTGAAAGTGTCATCGAAGATCTGGAAATCAAGAAAAAACTCTTTTCAGAGCTTGATGTGCTCGTCCGGCCGGATGTTATCCTGGCCACCAACACTACCTCGCTTTCGATTTCTGCCCTAGCAGACGCCACGAACCGGCCAGATAAAGTGGTTCAAATACACTTCTTTAATCCCCCGGTGATCATGAAGCTGGTTGAGATCATGCCTGGCCAAAAAACTTCCATGGAAACCCTGGAAGCGGTGGAGGCCTTTGCCAGGCAGCTGGACAAGGATCCTGTGGTGTGTAAGAGTGAAGCACCGGCCGGCATTGTCAGCCGGGTGTTGGGCCAGATGCTCAACGAGGCTACCTGGCTGGTGGCTTCCGGTGTAGCTGAGCCGGCAGACGTGGATAAGGCCATGAAGCTGGGCGCAAACCATCCTATGGGGCCTTTGCAGTTGATCGATATGATCGGGCTGGACGTTCATTGTGCCAAAATGGAAACCTTATCTAAAACACTCAATGATTCACGTTACAACTACCCAGACCTACTGGATAAGATGATCGAGGATGGCCATTTGGGCAGGAAGACCCGCAAGGGTTTTTACGACTACAAAGATAAGTGATGTTCGGTTATATTATCCTAAAAATCAAAAGATATTTTATATCTTTTTAAAATTTGAAACGCTCAGTTTAGGATTTTATTTGAGACGCAACAACCTTCCGCACTGGTGCTGGCTTGCTACATCAATTCGTACACGCCTTTCGGTTATTGCCTGACCGACTTCATTTAATGCTTTTTGTGGAGTGTTGTTTGTTTCGCTGAGGTGGGCCAGCATGACATGTTGGAGGCGTTCATGCTGGACTTCCTTTAGAAGATTTTTTGAAGCTGTGTTGGACAGGTGGCCGGTTCTGCTACGGATACGCTGCTTTAAGGGCCAGGGATATGGTCCGTTAATGAGCATTTCAGAATCATGATTGGACTCTATGATCAGCAAAGAACATCCTTTCAGATGTTCTTTGACCATCGAACTGGCAACGCCGAGATCGGTAGCTATGCCGATTTTCGTTCCATCCTGATGTATAGTGAAACCAGCAGGATCTTCGGCATCATGAGATATGGAGAAAGGATGGATGGTCAAATCCTTTATCCTAAAGGGAGAGCCACACTCAAACTTCCTGAATTCGTTAACATCGCCCAGATGTGATGTCGCCGCTTTTTGTGTTTTTTGGTTAATATAGACCGGGAGGTTAAAACGGCGAGAAAGCACTCCCACACCCTGGATATGATCGGTGTGCTCATGAGACACCAAGATGGCGTCAAGGTCTTCTGGATGAAGACCTCTTAAATTTAACCTGCGTTCAATCTCAATCCCAGAAAGACCTGCATCGATCAGTATTGAAGTTGATCCACTGGAGACAAACATTACATTCCCCTTGCTGCCGCTCGCCAAAATACAAACTGCAAGGTTGTAATCGTTAACTTGATGAGAATAATCCGAATTGAGAGACAATGGGTTCATTTCAAAGTCCCGTGTGGCCGAATCCGCCATTGTTTCTAGCGGTCTCGTCTAGATGTTCCACAACCTCTAATGACGCTTGATAAACTTTTTTTACGACCATTTGTGCAATTCTATCCCCCCTTTTTACCACATAATCTTTTCCCCCAAGGTTAATAAGGGCGATCTTGATCTCTCCACGATAGTCAGTGTCTATGGTGCCGGGCGAATTAATTATTCCTATACCATGCTTTGTTGCCAACCCGCTCCTGGGACGGATTTGGGCTTCAAATCCTTCTGGAAGAGCTAGGGCGAATCCCGTGGGTATCAAGGTGATGGCACCGGTCTCAAGGACAAGATCTTTTTCTATGGCGGCGTAAAGGTCCATACCGGCCGCCCGTGGCGTCATGTAACGTGGAAGGGGTATGTCAGCATCGAGCTCCGGTCTTAAACGAAGAAATTTAATGCTAGGGGGAAGAGTCATGATTTCATCAATATTTCCTGATATTCTTTGTCATCGGTGATAGGTCCAAGCGTCGTAAGTGCAAATTGATCTGTCTGAAAGAGATTCTGGGCCAGCTCGAGAATGTCGTTGGGAGTAACCGATTCGATTTCATCGAGAATGTCCTTTAAAGGCAAATAACGGCCAAAATGAGTTTCATTTTGGGCCAGCCGAACCATTTGATTGTCATTACTCTCTGATGAAAGCATGAGGCTTCCCTTAGTGTATTCCTTGGCATCACGGAGTTCATCAAAATCCACCACGTTTTCTTTCAGTTTAAATATTTCTTTTAAAATCAGCTGTACGGATTTATAGGCATTTTTTGGGTCAACGCCGACATATGATCCGAATATTCCGGTATCGGCATAGGAGGTAATATATGAATAGACGGAGTAAGCAAGACCTCTGCGTTCACGAATTTCTTGAAATAGTCTTGAACTCATATTTCCGCCGAGGATGGTATTCATAAGTGAATAGGCATACCGACGGGGGTCGGTTACGGGAATGCCCTTTACACCCAAACAGATGTGAACCTGTTCTAATTTTCTATGGTGAAGATCGATGAGAAATCGTCCGTCCGGAGTTATCCGTTCCGGGAAACCGTCGCCTGGACGAACCGATTCAAAAGCAGGTCCGACAAGATCTGTAAATCGTTGGTGTTCAACGTTGCCGGCTATCGAGATGACGATTCGTTCAGGCTGATAAAAGCGGCTGAAAAATCCTCTTATGGTATTTGCATCAAAACTAGCGACATTCTCCCGAGTTCCTAAAATCAAGCGCCCCAAAGAATTTTTTCCCCAAATATTCCTTCCCGAAAGGACATGAACATATTCATCCGGACTGTCTTCAAGCATGCTGATTTCCTGTAGAATAACCGCTCGTTCATTTTCAACTTCTTTTTCATCGAACACAGAATTCAAAAATATATCAGAGAGAATATCGACCATGGTATCCAGGTGTGTGTCCATGACTTTCGCATAGTAACACGTGTTTTCAGCACTGGTAAAAGCATTTGTGTGACCGCCTATTGAATCGAATTCTTTAGCAATCTGAAAAGATGTTCGTTTTTCTGTTCCCTTAAAAATCATATGTTCAATGAAATGGGATAGTCCGCTTTCAGCTAAAGATTCATCCCGGGCACCAACATTTACCCATACGCCCATTGATACAGAATGAATATGAGGCATCCGTTTGGTTAAAATTCTGACACCGTTTTTTAGGACGGATTTTTGAATGGCTTGATCCATTTTATAAACCTATCGCTCTTCTTCTTCCAGCACAGCCTTATGACTTAATCGAATTTTTCCATCTCTTCCGATCTCCAGAACCTTGACCTTGATACGATCACCTTCTTTGACGATGTCCGAAACCTTGGTAACCCGGTGTCGGGCGAGTTGTGAAATATGTACGAGACCATCCGTACCGGGCATTATTTGGACAAAAGCACCGAAATCCATGATCCTGACAACGGTTCCTTCATAAACTCTGCCGACCTCCGGTTCCACAATGATTTCATTTACCATCTTTAAGGCGGCATTCCCTTCATTTTGTGAGAAAGAAGAAATCTTGACCAAGCCCGTGTCATCTATTTCAATTTTGGTATTTGTTTCAGATTGGATTGCTCTGATTGTTTTGCCGCCAGGGCCGATAACCTCACGAATCTTATCAGGATTAATCTTGATGCTGATGATTTTGGGTGCCAATGGAGAGATTTGTTTGCGAGGTTCTTTGAGCGCTTCCATCATCTTTTCAAGAATATTAAGCCTACCGATACGCGCCTGCTCTAGTGCCTTTTCCATGATTTGTCTGGGGAGTTCATGGATTTTGATATCCATCTGGAGGGCGGTTATGCCGTGCTTCGTACCGGCAACTTTAAAATCCATATCCCCTGTGTGATCTTCATCTCCGAGGATATCAGACAAGATCACCACCTGATCTCCTTCTTTTACAAGACCCATAGCAATTCCCGAAACAGGGGCTTTAATGGGAACGCCTCCGTCCATCAGAGCAAGAATACCTGAACAAACGGTTCCCATGGATGAGGAGCCGTTAGACTCGAAAACCTCTGAAACAAGGCGGATGGTATATTCAAATCCCTCCCTTTCGGGCAGAACTTTTTCTATGGCTCTTGTTGAAAGCCCGCCATGCCCGATATCCCGGCGACTGGGACCTACTATACGCCTTGTTTCGCCCACTGAAAAGGGAGGAAAGTTGTAGTGCAGCATAAAAGGCCTGAACTCTTCTCCGATTAACGTCTCGACACGCTGTTCGTCCTGACCTGACCCAAGCGTCAGCACACCGAGCACCTGGGTCTCTCCCCGGGTAAAGAGGGCGCTTCCATGTGTCCTGGGCAACATGCTTACTTCACACGTGACAGGCCTGATTTCATCGAATTTTCTGTTGTCGATGCGGCGGTTTTCTTTTAATATGATATCTCGACTGGTTCTTTTTAGGATATCGTCAAAGATATCATAAATTTCATTTTTACGATCAAGATAGTCTTCTCCGAGTTCTTCCAATATCTCCGATTTCGCAGCACGGATTGCAGCGGTGCGGTTTTTTTTGCCAGATACCAGCAAGGCTTCGTATATTCGTGAAGCGGCATTAGTTTCAACTTTGCCGACCAATTCCTCGTCCTTTTCGGGCTCGGTAAAGGGGCGCTTGGGGACGCCGTTGATTTCTTTGAGTTTGACTTGCAGGTCTATTAGAGGCTGCAGCGCTTCATGACCATAAAAGATAGCCTCAAGCATGTCAGATTCGCTGACAATGTTACCGCCTCCTTCCACCATGACAATACCGGTTTTTGAACCGGCAACAATTATGTTGATGTCGGAAACTTCACATTCGTCGATTGTGGGGTTAATTTTTAATTGACCCTCTATTCGGCCAACACGGACGCAGGCAATCGGACCGGCGAACGGGATATCTGAAATTTCAAGGGCTGCAGAAGCTCCGATC
>CALANC010000321.1 GCA_937925895.1 uncultured Desulfobacterales bacterium | reverse complement strand
TCGTCTGCGGTGAAATGGCAGCCGATCCTGTTAACATACCGATACTTTTAGGCTTAGGAATCGACAAATTGAGTATGAACCCTCAGTCAATTCCGGCAATTAAAAGCATAATAAGATCTCTTAGTATAAAAGAGGCCAAACGGTTTATGAAAGATGTTCTTAAAGAAAACACCGAGGGTAGTATATTGGAACTGTTACTAAGTAGGTACGGCAGTATTCTTTTTGATATAAGATATTCCGGGTTATAATGATGTTCTCCGGTTTTAAACCTGTGGATTCGATTATTTTGTTAGGAAGAGGAAGCTTCATTTGAATGCCAACCATATAAAAATCGTTGCTGAAAATAGAAAGGCCAAATTCAATTATTTCATTGAAGATAAATATGAGGCCGGGATGGTACTTTTGGGCACGGAAATAAAATCAATTCGTCTTGGCCGGGTTAACCTGAAGGATTCCTATGCCAGGATTAGAAAAGGCGAAGTATTCGTTCACCAGATGCACATAGGCGTGTACCCCTTTGCTACCTATTACAATCATGAACCTTTAAGAAAAAGAAAGCTGCTGCTGAACAAGCACGAAATTAAGAGACTCTACGGCAAAGTTAACGAAAAAGGGTTTTCTCTGATACCCATAAAGCTATATCTTCAAAATGGAAAGGCCAAACTTACCTTAGCCGTTGCCAAAGGTAAGCGCAAACATGATAAACGGCAGGCTATCAGAGAACGGGATGAAAAAAGAGACCTTGAGAGATCCAAAAAAGAATACTAAGTGTTCCAGTTCGCTAATACGGCAAGGTGTTTTTATCCGGGCACTTGTTATTGAAAAGAATAATGTAGAGTTTTCATAGACCTTGAACAAAATTAAATATTTTTCAAAGATTTCTCAGCTTAAAGATAAGACAGGCAACTTAGGAATTTTAGCCTTTCGCCCCAAGAGCGACAACGTCGCGTTATTTAAAATCGTGACACGATTTTACTCTGTCTTATCTTTCTTCTTATCTTTCTTCTTATCTTTTTTCTTTTTTTCTTCTTTTTTAGGTTTTGTTACTTTCCCGGTAGTAATGTATTCATGAATACTTGTAGCAGCGATTCTACCCGCTCCCATTGCTGAAATAACAGTTGCTGCCCCGGTAACAATATCACCTCCAGCGAATACACCTTTTTTGGAGGTCTCCATAGTGTCCTCATCACATTCCAAGGTGCCCCATCGCGTTGTTTTGAGATCGGGAGTGGTCATCGAGATTAGGGGATTGGGTTTATTTCCAAGTGAAGGTACGACAGTATCACATTCAATAGTAAACTCACTACCTTTTATAGGAACAGGCCTCCGCCGACCCGAATCATCAGGCTCGCCAAGTTCCATCTTTATGCATTCAATGGCACATACTCTACCATATTCATCTCCGAAAATTCTTACGGGGTTAGTCAAAATATTCATTTCAACGCCTTCTTCCTCCGCATGGTGAATCTCTTCGTCACGAGCGGGCATTTCTTGTCGGCTGCGTCGATACACGATTACTGATTCCGCACCCAATCGTAAGGCTGTTCGGGCCGAATCCATGGCCACATTCCCGCCTCCGACTGTGATCACTTTTTTACTTTGTATGGGAGCCGTTGCATACGTCGGAAATAAATACGCCTTCATCAAATTCGCTCTAGTTAGGTATTCATTGGCTGAATAAACACCTACCAGATTTTCTCCCGGTATATTCATGAACATCGGTAGTCCGGCACCTGTCCCAATAAATACTGCATCATAACCGCTGTTCAAAAGTTCGTCGATCGTACGCGATTTGCCAACAATATAATCAAGGAAAATTTTGACTCCCATTTTTTCCAGATTGGAAACTTCATATCTAACAATTTCCTTTGGTAATCGGAATTCGGGAATTCCGTACACCAGCACACCGCCGGGTTCGTGTAGGGCTTCATATACAACGATTTCGTGTCCCAATTTGATAAGATCGCCGGCTACGGTTAGACCGGCCGGTCCAGCTCCGATAATGGCTACTTTTTTACCGGACGGTTCCGGCTTTTCAGGTGCAAGTGTTTGAATCGATCCATGTTTTCTTTCATAATCTGCTGCAAATCGTTCTAAACGGCCGATAGCCACCGGCTCTTTACCTTTCATCTTGCCGAGAACACACTTAATTTCGCACTGCGTTTCTTGAGGGCAAACCCGACCCGTGACGGCTGGGAGAGCATTTTGCTCATAAAGTTTCCATGCAGCCTCTATGAATTTTCCTTGCTCAATAAGATCGATAAACTCAGGAATATTGATATTTACCGGACAGCCTTCTATACATAGAGGCTTTTCGCATTTAATACAGCGTCGTGCTTCCTGCATTGCGGTTTCTTCGGAAAAACCGTAAGGAACTTCTTCGGAATTATGTTTCCGCCTTTTGGGGTCCTGCTCAGGCATCTTTTGCCTGGGTATTTTCATTCTTCTTTTTCTTTCTTCTTTGTCCATTTTATTCTCTTAACTTTTATTAAGTTACAGTACGGCTAAATTTATAAAACTAACTTTGGCGGGAAACATTTTCCAACCAATCATTAGAATTATGTGTTTGAACAAGTGCAGAAATGCTCCTCACGGCTTTTTTCAATAGGTTCCTGCGGCAGTCCCTCAATTTCTTCAATTTTGAATGCAGCCTGTCGTTGCATAAGTTCAATCCAATCAATCTGGAGTCCGTCCAGAAAAGGACCGTCGACACAAGCAAATTTGGTCTTTTTGCCTTCAGTAACTCGGCACGCGCCACACATTCCGGTACCATCCAACATGATAGGATTCATTGCGGTTTGGGTTGGAATCTCCAACTTTTTTGTTACTCTACAACACAGCATCATCATAAAGGTACAGCCTATGATATAAGCCTGATCTATTTTTTCTCCCCTTTCGGCCAGCATGGTAATCGCATCCTGGGCGCCACCTTTTAAGCCGGCGGAACCGTCTTTTGTTATAATAACCAATTCATCGCAGTTGTCTGCCAATCGTTTTTCCCAGTGCAGTAAATAATGGCTTGAGGCTTCCTCGATGCAAATCACTTTGTTGCCTGCCTCTTTCATTGCCCGGGCAATCGGTAGTATTGCACCGACACCGAAACATCCACCAGCACATAGAACTGTTCCATATTTTTTTATCTCGACAGGTTTACCAAGCGGACCGACAAAATGCGCCAAATGCTGACCTGTTCGCATATTTGCCATTTCTCGACTAGAGCGACCGACTTCCAAGATGACCATAGTAATCGTACCCTTTTTTCGATCAAAATCCGAGATTGTGTATGGGATACGTTCGGATTTTTCATTTACCATGGCAATAACAAATTGGCCGGGCAGGCATTTTTCAGCAATGGTAGGTGCAGAAACGGATATTATGTAAGTATTAGGTACAATTTCTGTTTTTTCGACGATTTTGAACGGCTTTTCTTCAACTGTAATTTCTAATTTCTCAGGTATGGTATCCGCCTTTACAGTCTGAGCTTCGGGGGAAAAAATGGATAGGGCGCACACTATGTCAGCCAACTTATGGCCTCTAAAAAACTTGGGTAATGCACTAACATCATTTATTGGCGATGGGACCGGTGCGGTCGGCGTCTCCTCTTGTATTCCTTCCCGATTTATTTCCTTTTCAATATCAACGATTGAAGAATATTTGAATTCAGATGCTCCCATTTTTCCGGCAATGTCACAAACGATTTTCCAATCGGGGTAGACATTTTTAGGAGGCGTTGCCGCAGCTGAAAGAGACTCGATTTTTCCTTTTGCATTCAAGAATGTGCCGTCGACTTCCACCAACGCGGCAGATGCAAAAACAACTTTTGCCGACTTTTCGTTTTCAGACGGAAACATATCGGCTATGATCAGTGTTTCCAATTTTTCACTAAGTGTTGAATCCGGATAATTGCCTGTAGTGAATACGGCTTTAACTGTTCCATTTTTGATTTTTTCCAATACCGAAGAAGGCTCAATGATTATTTTATCCTTATCGGATTTGGCAATCGCAAAGTTGTCCGAGTTCATAACTGCTTTCGTGAATTTGCCAAGCAAGTAAATTTCCTCACGAGTTGCAGCCGTATGTGCAATTAACGCAAATTGATCGCCTTGGTATTTCATCAGTTCTTCTGCTGCTTTATCGATAGCATTTTCATATGAATCTTTTATTAAACCATCTTCCACGCGTACTTGATGAAAGTCCAATCTTAAGGGGTTGTAAAGAAGCTGTTGTATGGCAAAACGTCCGACGGCGCAAATTCGATTCTCAGGGGTGAAATCCACCATTCCTGACTCAATCATTCTGCCGTTTTTGATTTTCAACTTGATTGAACAGCCGATTGAGCATAGCATGCATATGGATTTATCATGTTTATCCGGTGTACCTTGCCATTTGGCAAATCTGTCCGATAAAGAACCGGTTGGACAGATATCGATACATGCTCCGCAAAAACTACAATCCGTTTCAGTATGTTTCTTATGAAAAGATGTACCGATTCGTGCATTCTTCCCACGGTTAATAAATTCAATCGCTCCTCTACCATGGATTTTTTTACAAATTCGTGAACACCGACCACAAAGTATACAAAGATTATAATCCCTATCCATAAAGGGGTCATCACGCTCAATAGGGATATTAGGGTATAAAATTGGGACCTCAAGATCTTCAATATTGTACTTATCTACTAATAATTTTAGCTCGCAGTGGGTGCGATTGCTACAAAATTGGCAACGAGTGGCTTTGCCTGACTTGGTGGCATTGGGTCTGTATTTCTCGCACTCTTCTTTATCCGTGCAAACAAAACAAGGGCTAGTATGACCGCTCAGCATTAGTTTTATTATATTCACGCGATGCTCGATTATCTCCTTTGTTTCGGTTTTGACCAGCATCCCATCTTCGATTGGCGTTGTGCAAGATGTGGGGAA
>CALANC010000320.1 GCA_937925895.1 uncultured Desulfobacterales bacterium | reverse complement strand
GTCTTTGATGGGAGAGTAAAACCCAAAGATCTGGTTGTTTTCATGTCTAACAATGCCGTTTATAAGGTTGAGGAAGTGGGGATATTTCAAATGACCCGAATACCCCAAAAAGAGATTTTAGCGGGCCAGGTAGGATATATGATTGCAGGCATAAAGCGGATCACGGACACGAAATGCGGTGACACCATTACATTAAAAGAAAGGCCTTGCAAAACGCCCCTACACGGGTTCAAAGAGACAAAACCAGTCGTTTTCTCTTCGATTTATCCGGTAACTTCCGATGATTATGGAGAGTTGGCAGATGCTATGGAGAAACTCAAGTTAAATGATGCCTCACTAAATTATGAAAAAGACACATCGATTGCTTTAGGGTTCGGGTTTCGTTGTGGCTTCCTCGGGCTTCTCCATCTTGAAGTCGTTCAGGAACGACTTGAGCGAGAACATGGTCTTTCTTTGATCATTACGGCGCCTTCGGTACGATACGAATTCGCTATGAGAAACGGGACAACATTGGTTATTAATAATCCTTCCTTGTATCCGGATCCCACAACCATTGAATGTACAAAAGAGCCGTTTATCCGTGCTTCAATTATGATACCCGATCGTTACATGGGTTCTGTCATGAAGTTGTGTCTAAATCGTAGAGGGATTAATAAGAACTATCAATACCTGAGTAATCAGCGTCTAGAGATGATATTTGACCTCCCGCTTGCTGAAGTTATTTATGATTTTTACGATAAACTTAAATCCGTCACCCAGGGATATGGATCTTTCGATTATGAATTGATCGATTTCAGGGAGACCGATCTGGTCAAACTGGACATTTTGATCAACGGAGAGCGGGTCGATGCGCTTTCCCAGCTCGTCCACAGAGAAAGAGCCGTTGAACGAGCAAGGCATGCGTGCGAAAAACTTAGGAATGAAATACCAAGACAGATGTTTAAAATAGCCATACAGGGAGCTATCGGTGGCAACATAATTGCCCGCAAGACGGTATCTCCTTTTAGAAAGGATGTCACGGCAAAACTATATGGTGGCGATGTGACTCGAAAACGTAAACTTTTAGAAAAACAAAAAAAAGGAAAAAAACGGATGAAAATGGTGGGAAAGGTGATGATACCCCAGTCGGCATTTCTTTCCGTACTAAAAACAGACACCGATTAAAATGCAAGCTCGGTATCTCTAATTTAGGATAGGACTTTATTTATTACACAGTTGTTTTATATTGAATATGGAATAAAAAGACTTCTTAATAAGTGGTATGATCTAAAATTGTATCTTGAACCTAAAAGGAAGATAAATGGGAAAAACGATTACTGAAAAAATATTTGCCGCCCATCACGTGGACACTCCTTATAAAGATATTCATGTGATTCGGTTGGATGCTGTTTTTTGCCACGAGATTACAACGCCGGTGGCAATTAACAATTTGGTCAACCGCAATAAAGACAGGGTGTTTGACCCAGAGAAGATCAAGGCGGTGATTGATCATGTTACACCGGCAAAAGACTCAAAAACCGCCATGCAGGGTAAAATTCTCAGGGAGTGGGCACGGCGGCACAAAATCAAAGATTTTTTCGATATAGGCAGAAACGGTATCTGCCACGCGATTTTTCCGGAAAAAGGATATGTACGTCCGGGTTATACAGTGATCATGGGCGATTCCCATACCTGTACCCTTGGAGCATTTGGTGCATTTGCCGCGGGAGTGGGGACAACAGACCTCGAGGTGGGAATCCTGAAAGGGGTTTGCGCTTTTCGTTACCCAAACACTGTTAAAGTAATTATCAGTGGAGAACTACAAGATGGGGTGTATGCAAAGGATGTCATTCTTTCCATCATCGGCCGGTTGGGTGTTGACGGGGCGACAAACAGAGTCATAGAATTCACGGGGCCGGTTGTAGACAACATGAGTATGGAAGCCAGGATGACGCTCTGCAACATGGCTGTGGAAGCGGGAGGGACTTCAGGAATCTGTTATCCTGATATGACTACAGTTGAGTATCTCTGGAAGTTTATCAAAGATGAATATACGACTAAGGAAGAGGCTCTCGAGAAGTTCAGCAGACTTGCTTCCGATGCTGATGCAACATACGATCAAATAATCGAACACGATATAAGCAGCCTGGAACCTCTTATTACTTTCGGGTACAAACCCGATCAAGTTAAACCGGTGAGGGAGATGGAGGCAATTAAGGTGGACCAGGTCTACATCGGGTCATGCACCAATGGAAGAATCGAAGACCTTAGAGCTGCCGCTGAGGTGCTGAAAGGTGAAAACATTAGTCGTTTGATTCGGGGAATCGTGTCACCGGCTACATCAGAAATATACCGTCAGGCAATGGAAGAAGGCATCCTCAAAACCTTTATTGATGCGGGTTTCTGTGTTACCAATCCAACCTGCGGAGCATGTTTAGGCATGAGCAACGGTGTTTTGGCAGAAGGTGAAGTATGCGCCTCAACCACAAACCGAAATTTTAGCGGCCGAATGGGCAAAGGAGGTATGGTACACTTAGTAAGTCCCGCAACAGCCGCAGCTACAGCTATTGCGGGGCATGTCATAAACTCCAAGCTATTCAAAGGTCTCTAGTTAAAAAAAAAGAATGCTGCAAGCGACAGTGAATAAATCACACTTTTTGTGAATTCGGCAAAGGGTCAAATTATGAAGAATTTCAGTGGCGGGGTACTATTTCTTGACAGATCGGATATCAATACGGACGAAATTATTCCGGCGAGATATCTTACCGAAATTTCAAAGAAGGCGCTTAAGCCTTATCTATTAGAAGATCTCAGCCTCGACGGGTTCACGCCCAAAGATGACATTGAGGGGAAAAGAGTTATTATCACCAGAGCAAATTTTGGCTGTGGTTCTTCTAGAGAGCATGCCCCGTGGGCGCTCGAGGTAAACGGAATTAACCTGGTCATCGCCGAAAGTTTTGCAAGAATATTCAGACAGAACATGTTCAATTGCGGAATGATGGCAGTGGAACTTTCGGCTCAAACTATCGACAATATATTCACCGGATTTTTCGGCAAAAAAACGTATCTTGAAATGGAGCTTGAAAGAAATATTTTTTCCTTAACGGCGGATGAACGCCGCCAGGAGGTTATTTTTTCACTTTCAGATTTCGACCGAGCCCTTATCAGAAGCGGAGGGTGGCTCGAGTTTGCTGATTCGAAATATTGAACTATTCCGACGCTTCTTTGCCCTCATCGTAGCATTTTTTCCCATACCAGTCGATCTGCCTGCAGATACCTCGAATTATACTGACCTCTTTCGACCGAAGCTTTAACCGGGTAAAGAAATGACGCAATTTATTCATCCAGTAATCCGGGTTCTCGGGGTTGATATAGCTGATTCTCACCAATACCTCTTTAAGCTGGTCATACATACCATCAAGTTCATTCCGGTTGGCAAGACGGGGGATATAATTTTTATTTCCCTTCCCTT
Source organism: uncultured Desulfobacterales bacterium (assembly GCA_937925895.1). Taxonomy (GTDB): domain Bacteria; phylum Desulfobacterota; class Desulfobacteria; order Desulfobacterales; family UBA11574; genus CALANC01. The sequence goes on along the minus strand of CALANC010000320.1, from coordinate 1,463 downwards.
CAACAGAAAAAATTTCATAACAGATGATCATTACGGCCTGGGCCAGGTTTAGGGAAGTGAACTCTGCGGTGGGGATATTTATCAGTTCATGACAGAACCTGATATCTTCATTGGAAAGGCCTTTGTCTTCCGGGCCAAAAAGAATGGCAATTTGATTGCTCGAGGAAATGGGAATCAGTCTTTGTGCCAACTCCGCGGGGTTATTTATGACTTGACGTTGTCCGCCCAATCGTGCTGTAGCACCTACGACAAAATTGTAGGGTGCTAGTGCTTCCCTAAGATCTGTGAAAATATTGGTTTTTCCAATAATGGTTGAAGCTGCATGAGTCGCCAATTTTAGGGCCTTGAAAAGATCGTAGTTGCGCGGATCAACGACGACAAGCTTGCTGATACCCATGTTGCACATGGCACGGGCGACGGCCCCGATATTTTCGGAATACCGGGGCTTATGCAACACAATTGTGATATTATCTAAATTAATTATGTGGGTCATCTGGAAGCGATTTCAAAAGTATTAAAGAAGTAGGCAATTTCAAAGGCCGCGGTCTCGGGTGAGTCGGATCCGTGTACGACGTTCTTTTCAATATCCGTGGCAAAATCTTTTCGTATGGTCCCCTCGGCTGCCTCCTCAAAATTGGTTGCTCCCATTAATTCGCGGTATTTATCAATTACATTCTTACCCTCTATAACCATTACGACGATGGGTCCGGAGGCCATGAAATCTGTTAAACTGTCAAAAAATGGCCGTTCTTTGTGAACCGCATAAAAACCTTCTGCTTGGGTTTTGGTCATTTGCAACATTTTCATAGCAATAATTTTGAGTTGGTTGCTTTCAATTCGTTTTATGACTTCACCAATGACATCTTTAGCAACACCATCCGGTTTGATAATAGATAACGTTCTTTTCATAGCTTTAATTTCCTTTTTGTGAAATTTTGATAATCGCTGCCATACCAAAAGGTAAACTTCAAGTCAACTTTGATAATTATTCGGGTGGAAAATGCGGTTGACAAAGAACCGACCCCAAATTATTATTTTTTTAAATTTGCGCCATCTTCATCTAGAACAAAAAATTTAAAAAGGTGTCAATATGCCTATATATGAATTCTATTGCGAAGATTGTAATATTATTTTTAATTTCTTTTCAAGGAGCGTGAACACGACCAAAAAACCCAAATGTCCTAAATGCAAAGAAAGAACACTTACGAGACAAATTTCGTTGGTCGCATTTACTGGAAGAGCAAAGGAAAATGGAGACTTTGACGATCTTCCTTTTGACGAGGGTAAAATGGAACAAGCCATGAGGATGCTGGCCAGCGAGGCTGATAAAATAAATGAAGATGATCCAAAACAGGCTGCCAACCTCATGCGTAAGCTTACGGATATGACCGGTCTTGAACTTGGTGACGGCATGGATGAGGCGTTGAGGCGGATGGAAAAAGGTGAAGATCCGGAACAGCTGG
>CALANC010000319.1 GCA_937925895.1 uncultured Desulfobacterales bacterium | reverse complement strand
TACCCTAGACCACAATATCTTGGGGCTTTCCGTTTTTCCGTTTGCGACTTAGGGTCTCAGTCTTAACTGTCTGGATTTTAAAGGTTTATAATCGAAATCATATTTGCGGGTACATTTACCAGAGAGCCATTTTTTTCATATCGAATAATGGTGATATATTTAATTTAAGGAGGTCAGGAAAAAATACTATGTATTCCATTTTTAAAATTATGAGGTTGTAAGAAATGGTCGTACCTACAGTTTGATAATTGTATGGTTAAATCTTGGTCGGTGCTCAAAGGTTAATATCGGATGTCGAAACGATTGAACTCACCCTTATAGTCTTCCCATTTTACATCCACATGTTGTACGCTTGCATACGGAGGGCCATGATTGCACCACTCAAGAACCGAATCAACCGTTTCCTTCGTGCCCTCAAATGTGGCTGCAACCGTTCCGTCTCTTTGATTTTTCACCCACCCCATAACACCATATCGATCTGCCGCAGACTTGGTTTCTACCCTGAAGAATACGCCTTGGACTCTACCGCTGATAATCACATGGGCTCTAACATTATTTTGCATGCTTGCTCCTTTCTTCTTCGGGACTAATCGCCGAGCAGTTCCAGCAGGGTTTTTTCATCGATGATTTGGACACCTATATCATGGGCCCGTTTAAGTTTGGAACCAGGTGAGGTTCCGGCAACAAGATAATCTGTGTTTCTGCTCACAGAACCGGCAACCCTACCCCCGGCCGTCTCGATGTTTTTCTTCGCTTCGGCTCTGGTCATGTTTCCAAGCGTACCGGTGAGAACCAACACCTTGTTTTTCAGTGCACCACCGATCTTTTTGTCTTCCCGCAAAACCGTAATGCCATGAGCAATAATTGCCTCTATTGCTTTCCTGTTTTCATCCTGTTGAAAAAAGTCCGCCACACTTTTGGCTACAACCGGGCCGACACCGTCAATAGCTTTTAAATCATCGGTTGTCGCTGCAAGAAAATTTTCAAAGCTTTCAAAAGTGCTCGCAAGGGTGCCGGCCACGTGCTCCCCCACATGGTGAATCCCTAAGGCAAAAACAAAACGGGCTAAAGTGATCTGCTTACTCTCTTCAATTGCGTTGACGATATTTTCTGCTGACTTCGGGCCCATCCGTTCGAGGCATGCAAGCGTTTTTTCGTTCAGATGGAAAATATCAGCATAGGAATGGAGCAATCCTTTATCTACAAGTTGCTCGACGAGTTTATCCCCTAAACCATCTATGTTGAACGCTCGCTTTGAGGCAAAATGTTTGATTCGTTCTTTCACTTGGGCAGGGCAGGCGCTGTTAACGCATCTCAAAGCCGCTTCGCTTTCGGTACGTACAACCGAAGAATGGCACACCGGGCACCCTAAAGGCATTTTGAAGATTTCTTCTTTGCCGGTTCTTTTTGATTCAATCACCTTGACAACTTCAGGAATCACATCCCCGGCGCGTTGAACCAGCACCGTATCGCCGATCTTGATATCCTTCCTTTTGATTTCTTGTTCGTTGTGAAGGGTTGCTCGGCTGACCAGAGCTCCGCCGATATTTATCGTCTCAAGATGGGCGACGGGTGTCAGTACGCCTGTCCGCCCAACCTGAACTTCTATATTCGTTACTCGGGTTGTTTCTTGGTGCGCTTTGAACTTATAGGCCATGGCCCATCTTGGACTTCTGGATGTGGAGCCTAAGAACCGCTGCATTGAAAAACTGTCAACTTTAATTACGACACCGTCAATATCATAGGGCAGCTGAAATCGCATCTCCACGAGCTCTCTGTAATAGTCGAGAACACCTTTGAGGGCGATCTTAGCCCTGATGAGGGGATTCATTCTAAATCCCAAATTTTTTAGAATAACGAGAGTGTCCCAATGAGATTCAAGGTCAAGATCCGTAACGACGCCTATTCCGTAGAAGAAAATCTCTAATGGACGGCTGGCAGTAATTTTTGAGTCGAGTTGTCTTAAAGACCCGGCGGCGGCATTTCTAGGATTAGCAAACGGCGGCAGGTTGTGGTTGAGCCGTTCGTTGTTCAGCCGTTTGAAACCCTCTCGTCCCATAAAGACTTCTCCCCTTACCTCGAGCCGTGAAGGGATGGGTATGTTTTTTCTATTCTCCAGCAGTAAGGGTACAGACCTTATGGTCCTTGCATTTGACGTGATCACTTCACCGTTGATGCCGTCACCGCGAGTGGATGCCGTGGTAAGTCGGCCGTTCTCGTATACAAACTCAACTGCAACCCCGTCCAACTTGGGTTCAGCAGTATAGATGATTTCATCGTCTGTACCTAGATTTTTTTTTATACGACGATCAAATTCAATAATGTCCTCATCGTTGAAGCCGTTATCCAGGCTTAGCATGGGGAGGGTATGTGCAACGGTTTCGAATCTGTCAAGAGGGGGCGCTCCTACCCGGGAAGTTGGAGAATCGGGATGGGAGAGATCGGGGAATTCGTTTTCTAATGCTATCAGCTCTTGCATCATCCGGTCATATTCTGCATCAGATACTTCCGGATCATCAAGAACATAATATCTGTAATTATGTTTGTGGAGCGTTCGCCTTAAATCTTCAACTATTTTTATCAGGGCTGAGTCTAGCGATTTTTGCATAACCAGCGTATCCCCTCGGCTACAGCCTGGCGGTTTTTTATGAAACGTTTATCACCGAATCCCCGTCGCCACTCAAATGTCGACAGATCATCGGAAACAACAAGAATTCCACCGACTTCAACATTCCGAAACCCTCCTACGGTAAAGAGGGCAGAAGATTCCATTTCAACCGCCAACACATCCTTTTTCTGAAAGTGCGCGACTTTTTCACGCGTCTCCCTGTAGATCGCATCCGTCGTCCACACCGGGCCTTCTCGAAAATTCACCCCCGTTTTGCTTAAAGCATTCCTTATTCTTTTAACAGCAGCCGTCGAGGGCAAAGCCGGGGAATTATCCTCTGCAACGTAATGTTTTGATGTGCCTTCATCAATGATAGCAGAATTCGGCACAATAACATCTCCTATTTCTACTTCTTTTGAAACTGCTCCACACCAGCCGAAAAAAACAAATTGCCGTGCCCCCCAGGCAATCAAATTTTCTAAAAGTATGGTGGCATAAGGTGCTCCGATCAATGGACCGACAACTGAAAATCCATTGGCAGAGCCATTATGGATATAAACCCCGCTCATCAACAAGTTTATAGTTTTGGCTTCCCTAAGATTCAATAATTTGGAAAGCAGATCGAGGTCATCCTTGTTGGACACCAAAATCGAAACCGGTCCCACGTCAGGCGCATTTTTCCCTTTAAAAGGATACGTGATGGATTCGTTGAGTGGCTTGTTTCCCATTACACCATTATTCCAATATTCCAATTTTATCCAGTCCGTTTGTGTCCCATAACGGCGGGTGGGGCGAAGCGAAATATTTCCTAACCTAAATCTATAATGGGCTTGCCAATCTGACAAGATCCTCTTTGACTTCATCAATGATATCGTAAAGCCACATCAAATCCTCTATAGTGAGACGGCCTGCCTTGCGCTGAGATTCTTCGCCGTCACTGCGCTTAAACACCCTTGGGCCTATTTGGAGTTTCGGTTCTCCATCGCCATATTGATTAATTGAAACAACGAGTCCGGTTTCTTCACATTTCCATTTCTTTAAAACCTTATCCTTTTGGGGATCAAATGCCATGTTTTTCTCCAGGTTTTGTCAGTCGTTCGAGATTGGTATTTTAAAGCTTGTCTTGAGTTAGGTTATATTTATCCTCTCAGATGATGTCAAATTCATTTTGATTCGTTCTAATCCTTATCGAATTGAAAGGCGGTGCTCAACCATAAACAAAGTTTGATAAAAGAACCTAAAAAAATCCCA
>CALANC010000318.1 GCA_937925895.1 uncultured Desulfobacterales bacterium | reverse complement strand
CATAAATACAACTTGATGGGTTTTCCTCAAGACATTCGAGGTGGTTTTCGTGTCCAAAATCCTTTGCCATGCAAAGTCGTTCGAAACCAGATTCAGCTCACTTGAAATCCTTTGGACATTGTATGTTTGCCATGAGTTGTTGAATTTTCTTCCTATCTTCCTCTTTCATTCCTTCCCCTGATGCAGAACAATATAAATGCTAATGCCAAAAGAAAACCTATCAACTGAATCAACGCGAAAACCTTGCAAAGGAATAGTTTCTCTGATTAATAATTTTATAGGCATGGGTTCCTCCTTAATAATAGTGTATTGGCGATTATACTAACTAACTGGAAGAACTCATGCTTTTCAACTTTTTATTAAAATTTACGCATACATTTGTGTGAGGAACCCATTTTTTGAATCTCTTCTTCTCTTAATGCACGCTTAAAATATTTCTCGGTCACCGTTAGCGGCAAATTTTCTCTAAATTCGATATGCTTGGGGACTGCATAAGGGGCCAGTCTTTCCCGACAGTAATCGATGATATCCTGAGGCCCGATCTTTCCTTTATACTCATCTTTCAATCTAACAAAAGCCTTTATTCTCTCGCTCCCCGGTCTTTTGGAATCAGGAATACCAATGGTCACGGCCCCGGCTACAGCAGGATTTTGAAACAAAAGATCGTCAATTTCTATGGAGTATACTTTCATCCCGGAAATGTTTATCATATCCTTGATTCGGTCTACCACATAGAAATAGCCGTCCTCATCCATTTTGCCTAGGTCACCGGTTCTCAGCCACCCGCCGTCTTCAAGGCCGGAACCCGGCTCCGGCCAGTAGCCCTTCATCACCTGGGGGCCCCTTAACCAGAGTTCACCGACATCGCCGAAAGGAACCTCTTCTTCTGTTTCCGGATCAACCAACTTTACCTCAGTATCGGGTACGGGGATTCCAACGCCAGGTATGGTCGAAGTTGCAAATCGGGTGATTTTTGAAAAGACGCTGATATTAACATGGCTGATACATTCCGTAAGACCGTATCCTTCCGATACCGGCATCTTAATTTTTTCCTCGATTTTTTTAGCCACTTCCGTGGGAAGGGGCGCAGCTGCCGAGACAACCATCACCGGCATTCGTTTTATTTTTGTTATTGATTGAGCTAAATTATAAAGCTGGGTGGGAACCATGCATATCAGAAACGGGCGATGTTCATTCATCAGTCGAGCAATCATCTCAGTATCCCTCGGATCCGGGACCAAAAACACTTTCAGTCCCCAATAGATGCACGACTGCATTAAATAGTGTCCATAGGAATGAAAGATGGGAATGGGCAATAAACTCGAAGCTCTTCCTCTATAGGTGGGGAGCGGCGCCATCATCCAGGGAAGTCCCTGAAGAATACTGGCCATTCGCTGAAAGTGGGTGATCATCACGCCCTTTGGCTTTCCTGTCGATCCACCGGTAAATGCCAGAACAGCAAGATCTTCGACGGGATCGATTTCAACCGCCGGCGCTTTGGGCTCATGGTCTGCAATCAATTTTCTGAAACTATACGTGCCTGGAACCTCTTTTATCGCTTCGGATTGATCAGGAGAATAATCTTTAGCCGAAGTGACAATAATATTTCTTAACCGGGTTTTTTCTTTTACCGACTCGATTAAATCCAAGTTTATATCGAGGCAGAAAATTGTTTCAGCGCCCGATTCTTTTGCTTGTCGAATCAACTCGGGTGCTTTCAAGAGTGGACTACTGGGGACAAGGGTCGCACCTGCTTTAAGAACTGCAAAATCGCAGATGATAAACTGAGGACCGGTGGGAAGAAAGACGATGACGTTGTCCCCTTTTTTTACTCCCAGATTCACCAATGCGTTTGCCAATGAATCTACCTGACGCTTTAGGGTTCGATACTTCATGCGATTCCCAAAATAATCATATGCATCCTTACCGGGAAATTTTTCCGCGGTTTCGTCTAAAATTGAAAATAAAGGCTTTACGGGATAATCGAGGGTGGTTTTGAGTTTAAACGCTCCGATCTTATAACTTTTCAGCCAGGGCTTATCCGCATAAGAGGTCATTCTGCTTCACCTCCATAAATGTGTCCGATGACATCATCCAGTCTTAATTCACTCAATTTTTCGGGGGTTGGTTTGCCGTTGGTCTTATCCCATCCGCGAAATTCATAATAAGGATCCAAAAAGATATCAAGGTTATTGACATGTCCCTCGGCCGGACCCTCTGGAAGCGGGTCCTCCAATAATCTTCTGGGCAGTGTATCGTCCGCACGAGTGAGTCCTTCTCTGATATTGAACGCTCTTTCCAGATTGTAAATTCTTTCACCAATTATTCTGAACTCATCGACGCTGAAATCCCACCCGGTAACGGCGGCAACAATCCGTGTAATCTCCTGGGCATCTGAAGTCATTCCCATGAATTTACAAAATCCCACTGCATCAAAAACCGTCAAGGCATCTTCTAAATCTTTGACCACCTTCGCTTCTTCAGGATTTTCCAGGAGAGGATCTTCGATTTCACTTTCTTCTATGACCAAAAAGGGGCTGGCTAGATACGTGGGGCCTTGGACATAGCCGGTGATATGGTCACCGCCGCGATTGGCAGTGGCAAAAGCAAGGCCGGTAATCTTTGCAGCTCTTGAATCATAAGCCGGTAATTCAAGCCCTTTAACTTGCATAGCAAACCGATCCGATCCCTGCCCCAGTCTTTGAGCCATTATCCGTGTTCCCTCAGCCAAAAGATTTCCCACACCTTCCCTTTTGGCAATTTTTGGAACAAGCGCTACAATCGCTTCGGAATCGCCAAAACATATTTCCATCCCTTCGGCATCGTCTTTGGTTAGAATCCCCTTTTCAAAACACTCCATGGTGAATGCAATGGTGCTGCCGCATGAAATGGTATCCAGACCATAATCGTTACAAAGATAGTTGGCCATCGTAATAGCTTCCATATCAGAATTGTCACACATTGCCCCAAAAACCGCGACGGTTTCATATTCCGGGCCTTCTCCTTTAAGCCCTTTATAGGGGCCTTTCTTGATCTCGGTGTCACGGCCACATTTTATGGGACAGGCAAAGCAGCCAACAGCCTGTACAAGGACCTTTTCATTCAAGGCCTCCCCGTTAATCTCCTCGGCATGCGTACAGATACCGGTTTGCCAGTTTCGGGTCGGCAACCCCCCACAGACGTTGACAATATCCAACACCAAATTCGTTCCATATCCTTGTAAGCCGGCACCCAGTATATTCTCACCAAGGAGATCATATTGTTTTTTAGACACTTTTTTAAAGGTCTTTTTAGCCGCGATTTTGATTTCTTTACGCCCTTTCACTGCAACGGCTTTCAACCGCTTGGATCCCATTACAGCCCCCAGCCCGCATCGCCCTGCTGCTCGATGAAGGTCATTCATTATCGCAGCATATTTTACAAGATTCTCTCCAGCGATTCCAATACTTGCGACATTAAATTTCTTCCCTAATGTTTCCTGGAGTATCCCTGTGGTTTCTGAAACATTTTTACCCCAAAGATCACTGGCGTCGCGGAGTTCAACTTCTCCATCGTCAATTACAAGACAAACAGGCTTTTCCGAAATGCCTTCAAATATAATTCCATCGAAACCAGACTGTTTGAGGTCCACGCCCCACCGACCGCCGGAATTGGACTGGGCCCATATATTGGTCAAGGGAGATTTCGCAACAACACTGTAGCGGGCAGCACTTGGAGAAATGGTTCCGGTTAAGAGACCGGACATAAAGATCAGCTTGTTTTCCGGTCCTAAAGGTGATATTTTCGGCTTTACTTCATCAAAAAGATATTTGCTGGCAAGACCTCTTCCGCCTAAATATTTCTTTGCCATTTCTTCGGAAATTTCTTCTTGAAAAATATTCCGGTCCGTTAAATTCACCCTCAGGATCTTTCCCATTAATCCAAACATGTTGTTACCTCCCGTACATGAGTCTCAAATACCAAAATTCGTTTTCAATTCTTCTAGAAAGGCTTTAAACGCAAGAAAAGCTTCTGGCTCCGACTCATCCGGAAATTTATCGCTCACTTCCCCCGCCAGATCCACCAATCGGATTGCTGCTTGGGCAGCCGATGCCAATTTTGCTGCTTTCTTGAAATTAAAGGGGACCAATTTTAGTTTATTGGTGGCGATCTCCTTGACGACATTCAGATCCTTTTTTAACACCCTTTTCCATCGTTCATAACTTGCTTCGAGTACATAATCGGCACTTCTACCTAAGTCACCGGGAACCATTTTAACTGAGTGGCACTGACCATGCCATAAATCCATAAAAACAAATAGATCAGCATCCAGACCAGACGCAGAATCCGCCTTGAAAACCAGCGTAACGGATCCTTCCCAAGTTTTGGCAACCGCTTTATAGCGTTCGTCATTTTGAATCTTTTCTTCCATTTCAGAAGCCCATTCTGGACTCAAAACCATGTAAGGTTTGGATTGTGATTCTATTCTGTCCTTTACCAATTTAGCGTATTTTTTTTCCCAGTCTTCAGATTCTGCGTTATACATAATTTGGTCTCCTAGCAGGTAAGATAGCTTAATAGAATGAATACACGTTTATCCTCCGGCGATAGAAGGGAAAAGCGCCACCTCATCTTCCGCTTTTAATTGGGTATCCAAGCGATTCGGAAGGTATATGTAATGACGTCCGTTTACTAAAACACGAACCTGACGATGCAGCTTGCCTGTCTTTGGATCAAAAATCGCATCCTTGAAGTTTGGCCCAAAGATTTCGGATAAACCCTTTAACACATCTTTTATGGTGGCATTTTCTATTTCCATTTCAAATGCAGCGTTTTCGCCCATTGCCTTTTTCAAGGAGAGATATCCTTTGACCTTGATCTTCATTCAGGGGCTCTCTTGTCCTTAACCTTATAGTGTGAGGTTTTTTAAATTCGGGATGTGGATCTTGAATTAATTCCAACAGGGTCTACGGGATCTTTCATTGAAGCATACGCTGGAATCGATTTGCATTCAAGTAATAACTCGAGCTTTGCACCTTCTTGTTCAAACAGAACCTTAACGGATT
>CALANC010000317.1 GCA_937925895.1 uncultured Desulfobacterales bacterium | reverse complement strand
TAGTTTTTCCCGGAGTGAGGGGTTTGATAAAAAAGCTGGCTGCGGCCCGCTTTGCCAGAACGCTTGGCTCGCTTTTGGAAAATGGTATTTCTATGTTGCCGGCGCTGAACATTGTAAAAACCATAGTGGGGAATCGGTTGTTCGCTGACGCCGTCGAAGAAGCTTCAAAAGAAGTTGGAAAAGGCAAGGGACTAGGTACGGCGTTGGCGGAAAGTAAAATCATTCCCGATCTTTGCATCCAAATGATCCAGGTTGGAGAGCAAAGCGGGGAGCTCGAAGCCATGTTAAACAAAGTTGCCGATGTATATGAAAATGAGGTCGAGACAAGTATAATGAGCATGACATCACTTCTTGAACCTGTTATGATACTGGTTATGGGTGTTATCGTGGGCGGCATTGTTCTTTCCATATGTTTACCAATATTCGAAATGAACCAGCTGATAAAATGAACCGGGTGGTAAGGAGAAAAGATGGAGAAAAAGAGACGAACAAACCAATCCAACCAAAAAGGCTTTACCCTGATTGAATTGATGGTCGTCATTGTCATATTGGGCATACTGGCAGGCCTTATCATACCGAGAATAATGGGACGGCCCGAGGAGGCAAAACAGCTTAAGGCCAAAATGCAGATCGAGAGTTTGGAAACAGCTCTAAAATTATACAAACTCGATAACGGCTTGTATCCGGAGACCGAACAGGGGATAGAGGCGCTGATAGAACAGCCCGAAAGCGGTACGATCCCGAAGAAGTGGAAGAAAGGCGGATATCTGGAAAAAGGAAAGCTTCCAAAAGATCCGTGGGGAAATGATTTTGTCTATCTTTCCCCGGGTGTTCACGGCGATTATGACCTCATATCCTACGGTGCCGACGGTGTGCCGGGGGGCGAAGACAAGAACAAGGATATCAACAGCTGGGAGATTGAGTAATTGTATAAACCGTAATGCTTAAATCCATGCGAAAAAACGGCTTTACCCTCATCGAACTCATCGTCGTTGTCTCACTTATCAGCCTTATTCTCTTTTTTACCCTGCCTCGATTTCATGGTGATTTTTTTTCGGATAATACAAAAAAAGTTTCTCGTTGGATTATGTTAAAAGCGCGGACCTTAAAAGAAAAGGCGGTTCGCGAGAAGAAAATTTATATTCTGCATGTCAGCCTGGATGCGAACAGATTGTGGACAAGCCATGAGGCCATGTCGCCCGATGAACTCCAAATCGCAGAGGAAAAAGGATACGAAGTATCAGATGATATAGACATTTTGGATGTCGAATACCCGGACGATGAAAAAATATCCACGGGTCAGGCCCATATCAATTTTTATGAAAAAGGCTATTCTGACCAGGCAATCATTCATATGAAAAACAGCGATGACGAACACTTTTCTTTTCTCATTGAACCTTTTTTGTCTCAGGTAAGGATGTATAACACCTATGTGGACTTTGAAGATTGATATCTGCCGGAAGCAGGCATCCGGAAACTTACATGCTGATTCCGGCTTTACACTGCTCGAAGTCATGGTGGCGATTTCCATCATTGCTATTGCGCTGGTGAGTGTATACAGGATGCATTCGCAAACCATCACAATGAACTTTGCTGCCAGGTTTTATACAACCGCCCCCATGTTGGCCCAATTGAAGATAGCAGAACTTGAGACCAAATCTGGCGAGGACCTGGCGAACGATTCGGGAGATTTCGGCGAAGATTATTCAGGTTTTCGTTGGGATGTTGTTGTCGATGATGTTGAGTCCGAGTCACTTGGAAGTGCTGCGAAAGACCTTAAACGGATTGATGTCACCGTATCGTTTAATAATGATGAATTCACTTACGATTTGAGAACATACAGAATTTATTAAGGCATTGAGAGATTATAAGGTGCTGCATAAAACAGGCCCAGATCGTTTGAAACCTTCGATCAAATGCAAGAATCAGGCCCTTGTCAACCTGCATTCCGGCGCCGGGTTTACCCTTCTGGAAATATTGATTGCCATTTTTATCTTTTCTATCGTCGTCACAACCATTTTTGTATCATATAATTCCGTATTTACAGGATCAGCAACGATCGACCGAGGAATTACAGGCTATGAAACGGCAAAGGCCTGCCTTGAGCGTATGATTTTTGATCTCAAGTCCGTCTATGTTACTTTGCCGCCGCGTTACACGTCTCCCGGGTTTGACGACCCCGAGGATCCTTACAGAATTAACGCAGATACCATTAATATAAAAAATAACGATTTCCCAAGGCTGAGGTTCGCTTCTCTGGCCCATCTGGCACTTAGAGGAAAAATTGAAGAAGGTATTGCGGAAGTAATCTACTATGTCCAGGACTCAGAAGATCGGGGCTATATATTGAGACGTGCCGACAGTCTCTACCCTTATTCGCCTTTCGAAGAGAAGAACAGCGATCCAATATTATGCGAAGGCATTAAAACGCTGACATTCAAGTTTTATGACCAGGAGGGAACGGAATACGATCTGTGGGATTCCGATGCCAAGGACTTTGGATTCGCAACCCCTACATCCATAGGGATAAAACTGGAGTTGGGAAACGACACCGATGCTCAGCTGTTTGAAACAAGGGTGACACTTCCGGTTCAACGGAAAAAGAAAAAATAAAAGGGAACGAATGCCGGTGAAGATTGTCATGAACAACCGTGGTATCGCCATTCTTGTTACATTAACGGTGATAACAATCATAATTGTATCGGCATTGGAAATGAACAGAAGAATGCGATCTACCGTATTCTCATCGGCTGCGACAAGGGATCGTATGACGCTTTTTCATATGGCGTCGTCCGGAATCCATGCTGCACAAGCCCTCCTCATAAAAGATAGGAACAATTCAAATTCCGACTCACTTCAAGAAGAATGGGCTGACCCTGACAAGATAAATGAGATTTTAAAAGATATCAATTTTGACGACGGCAAAATAACGCTGCAAATTAACGATGAACTGGGTAAAATCCAGATCAACAGCCTGGTAAAATTCCCCGAAGGGCGTGACTTCAACACCCCTCAAAGGGTTCTGTGGGAAAATTTATTATTTTTGTTAACCTCACAAGATGAAACGTACGAAGACATTGAGGCGGCGGCAATTATCAACCCGGTCAAAGATTGGCTCGATTCCGGAGACGATGAGGCCATAACCGGATTGAGTGGGGCGGAATCAGACTATTATCAGGATTTGGATCCTCCGTACGCTTGCCGAAACGGCCCTTTTACTCATGTCAGCGAAATTGTATTGGTAAAAGGAATTACCCGGGAGCTATTTCACGGTGCGGGCGGATCGGCGGGAATCTCTAAATACATAACCATTCACGGATTGACAAGCGAAGGTGGCAACTCGTTCACATACGAAGGTAAAATCAATATCAATACCGCAGATCTTCCGGTTCTCGCCGTGATTTTACCTGCAGGAAGCGAAGGACTTGCACAGACGATTTATGACTATCGTCAGGAGACTTCGGATGGCGTATTTATCCATGACCTTTCAAATGTGAACTGGTACAAAAACATACCAGGTTTTGGCGAATTGGAAATCGATCCTGATCTCATAACCGTCAGCAGCGATTTGTTTCGAATCGTGTCTGTGGCAACTTTAAATAAAATGCAAATAAAGATAAACACCATCGTGCAAAGGGAAAAGGAAGAAAAAACCGGGAAATGGCGTTGCAGGGTCTTGCGTTGGGAGGCAGAATAAAATATACTCAAATCTTATATTCCCAGTTTTTTATGGTGCTTTAACTTTAAGGCAATCGCAAACACTTTTTACTACACCTTGAGAAATTTAGTTCGGATTTATAGATTGGTTCCGGCATGTCCGGTTAAGGAACGTTATGAGCAGAAAAATACTCGGTCTTGATATTCGGTCTGATGCGGTTTCCGCCGTACTGGTGAGAAGCGGAATCAAGAAAACAGTCATAGAGGCCCATGAATATGTTTCGCTAACAGACCATCCAGATAGTGAAATCGGTTTAGCATCCGCTCTGGAGACTATCGTAGGAAAACTGGATATATCGGGTTCAATATGTGTGGCTGCCTTTCCTGCCGATCAAGTATCCTACCGGAACATTAAAGTCCCTTTCAAGGGGCAGAAAAAAATAATGAAAATCCTGCCGTACGAGCTCGAACCGTCCTTTCCGTTTCAGGTGGATGATCTAATTATAGACTTTCATACCATGAACCTTTCAGATCATGATAATCAGACTGAACTTATTGCAGTGGCGGTGGAAAAGTCGAAATTACAGTCCTATTTAGACACCCTCGCCGGCTTTAATATTGACCCGGAAATTGTAACCGTTGGTGGATTTCCATCCGTCCGATGTCTTACCAACCTTGTAGATATCCGTAAAGACGTGCTGTTTATTGATCTGGACGGCCACAAAGCTTCTGTATTTGTGGTGCTGTCCGGGGAAGTTTGTCTGATCCGTTCTTTTCCATGGCAATTTAAGGCCAATTTGTCCAATGAAGAATCTCTCGCCGCGAACATAAAGCGAACACTTTTTGCCTTTGAAGAGGTCTATGGTTCTGATTTTCAACCAGAGGGCATATTGATTACAGGCAGTGGTTTTCCCGGCGTGGATTTTGAGCAGGATCTAACCCAATTAATGGAAATTCCCGTCAAACAGACCGATCTCATACGAGACACAGGAATCATAAAGCAACCGGTTTCGACACATCTCTGGAACCCCCATCAGATGGACAACGCTCTTTCCCTAGCATTGATTGAAATTGAGGGAATTGACACATTTAATTTTCGTACCGGCCCTTTTTCTACCCAAAAATTTTGGGGGGAGCATAAAAAAAGCTTGATTAAAACCGGTGTGCTCATGGCCTTGGTTCTGCTGCTGGCGTTTTCTAACCTTATTCTTGATTCATATTTTATGGAGAAAAAGCTAAACCGCTTGGACGATCAGATAACCCATGCCTTTACGTCTACGTTCCCGGAGGTTAAAAAAATTGTTGATCCATTTCAACAGATGCAAATGAAAATG
Source organism: uncultured Desulfobacterales bacterium (assembly GCA_937925895.1). Classification (GTDB taxonomy): domain Bacteria; phylum Desulfobacterota; class Desulfobacteria; order Desulfobacterales; family UBA11574; genus CALANC01. The sequence continues at coordinate 3,228 of CALANC010000317.1, read as the reverse complement.
AAAGAAGCAAGAGAAAAAGCATTGTTGCCTGGAGAAACAGGCACATACATCCGTACAGTCGATATTCTGAACGATATCAGTAAGTTTATAACAAAAGAAACGGATGTAAAACTTACCAGACTGGTCATAGGGCCGGAAAACGTCACGCTTTCCGGAAACACAGATACATTCAATTCCGTGGACGGAATAAAAAGTGGATTGGAGCAGTCTGAATCTTTTAAAAAAATTACCATCAGTTCGGCCAATATCGATAAATCGGATAACAGGGTGCGTTTCAAACTCAAAGTTCAGTTATGACCAAAAAGCTAACAAGGCGGGAAAAATATTCAATTTATGCTGGATCAGGTATTCTTTGCCTGTTTGTTTTGGTTCAATTTATTGTTTTCCCGTCAATTGACAAAAGAGAGCGGTTTAGACGATCCATTCAGGCAAAAAAAGTGATGCTTGATGATATGATGACCCTTAAAGCAGAATATGCTGCCGTTGAAAGGCGGAATGATTTATCGAAGGTACGTTTTAAAAATAGGGATAGAGGGTTTACACTATTTTCATTTCTTGACAGACTGACAAGCAAAACTGGAATAAAAGATCATGTTACCTACATGAAACCCTCTACGTCTGTTCAGAAAGACAGCCCGTTTAAAATATCTCAGGTTGAGATGAAACTTAAGGGGTTAACCTTGGAACAGTTAATATCTTATCTGTATAATGTGGAAACATCAAAAAATATGATAACCATAAAAAAGCTTTCAATTTCAAAAACAGGTAAACAAGAGGGGTTCATCGACGCCGTCTTACAGGTTGAAACGACTGAAATACAATGATGACAAGTAAAAAAAATGTGCTGCTGTATTCCATTTATATTGTTTTCGTGACCGCATTTTTTATTTACTTTCTTTTTCCGTCGGCTAAAATAAAAGAATACATAACGTTAAACCTGAATAACACCCATCCGGACATTAACATTTCACTGGATCAGGTAAAGCCGGCGTTTCCTCTGGGCTTGCGGCTTCAACAGGTTGATCTTTATCATCAAAACGACTTTTTGCTGAATGCAGAGCATATTAGGATCGCACCGGATTTTTTATCGCTTTTTCGGTCGAAGCCAATTTTTGTTTTCAAAGGAAGAACCTATGATGGCGTTCTTGAAGGCAAGGGGGAATTTACGGAACATATATCTGCCGGGAATGTCGTGATCGACGCCAAGCTTTCTAACGTGCAGATAAATAAAGTAGACACCATACAACGGTTGATCGGTCTAAAGATTTCTGGAATACTAAACGGCGACCTAACTTATCATGGCGGGGGAAAACAAAGAGGAAATCTAAGGGCCAAACTCGACATTTCCGATTGTACTATAGAGCTTTTAAATCCCTTTTTCAATTTGGACAGTATTGTTTTCAACAACATTGATACCGATTTTACGGTAAAAAATCGTAAACTACAGTTCAAGCATTGTGTTTTTACGGGGAACCAGGTGAATGGTAGCATTGCTGGATCCGTCACGCTAACTAGCCCTATAGGACAAAGTACCATAAAGCTTATCGGAACCGTTAAACCGCACCAATTATTTCTTACAAAGCTTGGGGAAGATTTTCCGGTGGATCAATTGCCTAAAAAAATATTTAGCAAAACGGGTTTTCCCGTTAAGTTTTTCGGTACACTCGACAAACCAGATTTTTCTTTTTAAAACCATATTCACATGAGACGATACTATACCGCCATAAATGTCGTACTAATTACAGGTGTTGTTTATTTCTGTGTGAAGGCGTTTTATACGGTTTCGATGGCGCAAATTGATTACTCCCATCCATCCAAGACCGTCACTAGGCAGGTTGTTTCTTTGGAAGATGCCAACCATCTCCCCTTGTCCAATTATAGAGCTATTGCCGAGCGTAATCTCTTCAACACCAAAACGGGATCTTTTCAGCAACCGGAAAAACTCGACATTGAATCCCTTGAGCAAACGGATCTCAAATTGAAATTATTAGGGACCGTCACCGGTGATAAAAAAGAAGCTTATGCCGTGATCGAAGATGCATCAACCAAACGCCAAAATCTCTACAGGACGGGCGATACCGTCCAAAATGCAACCCTGAAAATGGTTTTGAGGGAAAAAGTTGTATTGCATGTAAACGGCAAGGATGAAATATTAAATATTGAAAAGGTGACTAGCAGTCAAAGAGATAGCAAGAAATATCAAAAATTGAGCAAAGAAATTTCGCGGGACACGACGCCGCAAAACATTACCTTAGAGCGTTCAAAGATAGAAGCAGCTGTAAAAGACGTGAACAGCCTTATGAAACAGGTAAGAATAAGGCCCCATTTCAGCAACGGGGAGCCGGACGGACTTCGTTTAACAGGAATCAGACCGAACTCCATTTTTTACAATATGGGATTAAAAAGCGGAGATATTATCACCGGTGTTGATGGGAAGGATATCGTCTCCGTGGACGATGCTTTAAAGCTTTATCAGAACTTGCAGTCATCTACAAATGTGCAGCTTCAGCTAAAGAGAAGGGGACGTCCGAAAACCTTGAATTATTCTATCCAATAGGTTAGATGAATCGCTGCAAGCGTTTGAAGTGAATTAAAGTTTAAAGTGATTCCCGCCTCGGCGGGATTAAGGAATTCTGTCAATTATATAGAAACAGCTTCAATACTAAGATCTGAGACGGGAATACCATGAAATCTTTTTTTCGAAGCTCAAAAGTTGCCGGTTGGTTATTTGTTTTTATTGCTCTGCTGCTGGTCATACATCTGCCAAAAAATGCAAGAGCCCAAGCTGTGGAAAAAGCCAAAGCGCCCTCAAAAGAGGATAAAGCACCACAGGAAGGCAATTCCTCGGACAAATTTGTTTCCATAGACTTCAACAATGTAGATATCAACGTTTTTATTAAATTTATCAGTGAGCTCACTTCCAAAAATTTCGTTGTGGATCAACGGGTAAAAGGAAAAGTCACCATTATCTCCCCCACCAGAATTTCCGTCGATGAAGCTTACAAAGTATTTGAATCCGTTTTGGAGGTTCATGGATATACTGCAATTAAATCAGGTGAAGTGTTTAAAATTGTTCCATCACCAGATGCACGATCTAAAAGTGTTGAAACCCGGTTGATTGAAGAAGCTGCCTCTACGGAAGATAAAATTGTCACGCAATTAATCCCGCTTAAATATGCAAATTCAGCGGAAATAAAAAAACTATTTGCCCCATTGATCTCCAAAAGC
>CALANC010000316.1 GCA_937925895.1 uncultured Desulfobacterales bacterium | reverse complement strand
TAACCCCAATGTCATGGAAGTTTACGAGAAACCTTTTTCTCAGTAATAAAAACAGATTGTTATATGATTTCGCATAAACCCGCTTTAATTACCTAACGGGAAGATTCTCATTAATTTTTATGCAAGATTCAGGTATAACCTTCAGAAGATGTAAAGGAATCGGCTTACAAATGGCCATGGAGATCTTAATCTCATGAAACAACATCCTCAACTGAATGTTCTTTGTATCGCCTCACAATCAAGATCTATCCTTGGACCGCTTATGACGTACTTGAAGCAGATACCACATGTTCAGCTGACCTTATCTGCAAACCTCCCGGCGGATTTAAACACCTTCCAGGTCGTGGTTACTGAACCGGCGGCATCCTTTCATCCGGCTCCCAGGCCGTTGGAACAATTTGTTCGATCAGGGGGCGGATGGCTCGGAGTGGTCAACCTGTTAGAGGATCCCGTGTCCGAGCTGTTCGGTGTATTACCCGGGCGTCTGGGTCCGGAATCGGAAATGCGGGTCCTGTTTCAAAATCAGGATCAACCCATAGCCGAACGGTTGCCGGATGCCATTTATGTCAAGGGACGATATCACCCCTTCCATATTCAAGGCAAAGATGTAACGACTGTTTTATATGCCGACTGGCACTACCAGCACAGCCCGGTGCTGGTTCAACGCCACTTCGGTGCCGGACAGGTGGCTTGTACAACCCTTCAAGATTTTGAAAATCCTGAGTTAAGACCGATCATATACCGGCTATTGCGGCTGCTTTCAGGTCAGCCGATGACTGCCCGGAAGTTGAATGTCGGTATATTGGGATATGCCCCTTCGGTGGGGGAGCTTCATGCAAAAGGTGTACTTACAACGACCGGTCTCCATCTTCACGCCGTTTGTGATGTAAATTCTCAGCGATTGGCTATGGCGAAACGGCAGTTTTCCAGTGTAAAGGTGTATCCGCGTGCCGAGGAACTGGCAAAAGACGATGAGATCGATCTGGTAATCGTTGCCACCCCCCCGAATAGTCACGCCAAGCTATGCCTTGAGATGATGGCAAAAAACAAACATGTGGTCTGTGAAAAACCGCTGGCACTCAATCGCAGCGAAACAGACCAAATGTTAAAAATGGCTGAAAAGATGAACGTTCATTTGAGCTGCCATCAGAATCGGCGATGGGACCCAGACTATGTGGCGATTAAACACGCATTGCATGAAGATCTCATTGGTGATCTCTTCTATGCGGAAACATTTGTCGGCGGCTTTTCACATCCTTGTGGTTATTGGCATTCTCACAAAGAAATATCCGGAGGTACGGCCTATGACTGGGGTGCACACTATTTGGACTGGATTGTCGGTCTTATTCCTGAGCGGGTGGAATCTGTAATCGGCTTTCGCCACAAAAGGGTTTGGCATGACGTAACCAATGCCGACCAGGAAAGGATATGGATTAAATTTGAGGGAGGGAAAGAGGCTGAATTCATCCATTCTGATATTGCCGCAGTCCGCAAACCCAAGTGGTATCTTTTAGGCACCAAAGGCGCTATTATCGGACATTGGAAAGATGTGACCACGTATCATATCGATCCGGTGCTTTATTTCCACCAACATGATATTCCGGCAACGGAGATGAATCCTGAACTTACTCTTTATCAGCGGTGTGCTTCAGGGCGGATCGCAGAGCAAAAGATAGTCCTTCCTGAAAGAAAGGACTATGGATTCCACAAAAATCTTGCAGACCACCTGTTAGCCGGAGAACCTTTGGCCGCCTCCTTGAAGGATTCTGTAAAAGTTGTTTCCATTTTAGAAACAGCCGCCAGGAGTGCGGAAAAAGGGGGTGCCATGGAGCGATTCGATGAATAATCGAATTAAATGGGGCATATTAGGTAACGCCACGATTGCTAGAAAGTGCGTGATCCCGGCCATCGGCAGATCCGCAAATGGTCGGGTTCATGCCATAGCGTCCCGAAAACCTCGAGAGACGGAAGCCATAGCAGTACAATACAACGTTTCCAATATATACTCGCAATATGAATCCCTTCTTGACGATGATCAGATCGATGCGGTTTATATTCCTCTTCCCAATCATCTCCACAAGGCATGGACGATCCGCGCCTTAAAATCCGGAAAACATGTTCTATGCGAAAAACCACTGGCCTGCAATGCTGCCGAGGCCGTCGAAATGGGACAAGTAGCAAAAAAGACGGGATTGCATCTTATGGAAGGGCTCATGTACCGATTTCATCCTCGCAGCCGGCACATTCACCAGATGGTTTGCCGGGGGAAGATCGGTACTCCCCGACTCGTTCGGACTTCATTTTGCTTTCGTATGGAAGAAGATGTCTTAGAGAAAAAAGAGAATGTCCGCCTGAAAAAAAGAGGAGGGGGTGCCCTTTTGGACGTAGGATGTTATGGCGTCAGTGTGGCTCGATGGATGATGGGACAAGATCCAGAAAGCGTTCAGGCCACAGCCCATTACAACTCCGAGGGAGTCGATATCCATGCAGCCGGCGTATTGCACTTTCGAAACGGCAGCCTTGCGACCGTAGAGGCCAGCTTTGTCAGTTCATTGCAGCAGACCTATTCCGTCATCGGCGAAGACGGTTCCATCGAACTGCCGCATAATGCGTTTATTCCATGGGAAGAAGATGCAGCCTATGTTTATCGTGGCCGGAATGAGGACGTCGGCAGACAGGAGATAGTTCCGGGGACCGATGAATATCGGCTAATGGTCGAACATTTCTCCGAAGCGGTTATCAACGGGACACCACCCGAGGTTCAGGTCCAGGACAGCATACAAAACATGCGGGTGTTGGACGCTCTAGCCGAGTCGGCGAGGTCCGGCAGCATGGTTGCGATCTCTGAAAAGCGGATACAAAACCGATCCGCATAGAGTCAGACATATCAATGGTACGAAAAAAACCAGAGATAAAAATCAAAACAGAATCTTTTGAGCGTTTTGAAGCATTCTTTTTAGAAGAAGGGTTGGGGCTCGGCTGGGATTGCTTGTTTGTCCTGCCCATATGGCTCAAAACATGGTGGGATGTATTCGGCTCTCGAAAAGGCCCTGACATTTTGGCGGGATATTGTCAAGGGAAACTCATTGGCATTGCACCGTTAGGTGTTACGGGAAGAACCGCCGCCTTCATCGGTGGCGGAAATGTCTGCGATTATCAGGATATAATCCTGACTTCAGATGACCATCAGGCCTTTTTTGCGGCCGTTTTGTCTTACCTGAAAACCAATGGGGTTCGTTCGCTTGAGTTAGACGCTTTAAGGCACGATTCCGTCTCCTTAACAGGATTCTCGAACACGGCCGAGCAGATGGGCTATGCCGCAATCTGCGATCAAGTGGCTATTGGTTATGAAACGGCGCTACCCCGCAGCTGGGAATCGTATCTCTACATGCTTGGCGGCAAACAGCGCCACGAGATTCGACGTAAATTAAGGCGGCTCGACGAGGCGGGGGATGTTCGGCATCGTGTCGTCGAAAGGCCGGATGAAATACCGGAAAACATGGAAACTTTTTTGTCGCTGTTTAGCACCAGCCGTGCGGACAAGTCCGAATTCATGACCGAGCAAATGGCATCTTTTTTTCTGTTGTTGGCCCGGCGAACAGCCGAGAGGGGATTTCTTAGACTCTCTTTTTTAGAAATCGATGAGGTGCCGGCTGCTGCTGTGATGTGTTTTGATTATCAACATACCATTTTTCTCTATAACAGCGGATATAACCGTCGTTTCCGCCATCTGAGTGTAGGATTGCTTAGCAAGGTGTATAGCATTAAGGACAGTATCGAGAGAGGAAGACGGCGATATGATCTGCTAAAGGGTAATGAAGTCTACAAAAAACGATTGGGCGGCACACCGGTTCCATTGTATCGTTTGCGAATCGATCTTGGAGAATAGGAACATCCCCTGATGGGCTTAAACATTGCCATGCTGAGTATTCATTCGAGCCCCATCGGCGATTTGGGAACCCGGGATACCGGCGGCATGAGCGTTTATGTTCGGGAAGTGGCACAAGCACTCGGCCGTTTAGGTCACCGCATCGATATTTTCACTCAGCACAGTTCCGACCGGCAAGATCCGGTCATCGATTTGTACGACAACGTTCGCCTCATCCATTTGTCCGGAGGGGTGAACGGAAATATCGCCAAATCGGACCTTTATGAATATTTGCCGAACCTGTTATTCGATTTGAAATCGTTTCAGAGCAGGCAACGCGTGGCATATGACGTCGTCCACAGTCATTATTGGCTATCCGGGGTTTTAGGAGCAATGATCCAGGAGTGGTGGCATGTACCTCACCTTGTCACTTACCATACTATAGGGGTTGTGAAGAATCGGGTCAACCACACGGAAAAAGAATCCGAGGTGCGGCTGGCCAACGAAAAAAGACTGGCAGATGTGTGCGATGGTATCGTCGTACCCAGCGCAAAGGAAAAGGAATATTTGATCCAATATTATGATGCGCAGCCAGACAAGATTTGGGTTATTCCCTGTGGGGTCAACCTGGAGCGCTTCAAACCGGTGGACAAAGCATTTGCCCGTCGGCGGTTGGCATTTTCAAATGAAGCAATCATTGTTCTGTATGTGGGGCGGTATTCACCCGTAAAAGGGCTTGATCATTTGTTCAAAGCATTGAGCTACCTTGGACACCTTGATTCCCTTCGGTTGGTGTTGGTAGGGGGAGACAGTGAACACTCCCGGATGTATGAACATTTACAATCTGTGGCAAAAGGCTTGAATATTCACCATCGTTTGGTATTTGCCGGCAGGATCCGTCAGGAAATCCTTCCCGTCTATTATAGTGCGGCGGATGTTCTTGTTGTGCCGTCACATTACGAGAGTTTCGGTCTGGTGACCCTTGAAGCCCTGGCCTGTGGGACACCTGTTGTGGCAACACCTGTCGGTGCCATGAAAACCGTCATTCAAGAGGGCGTTACAGGATATGTGGCCGATAATTTAGATGCCCGGCATTTTGCTCAGCTTATGGAAGCCATGGTGTTAAAACAACGGGAGGGCGATTTATCACCCGCAGAAATTCGGACGTCAGTGACTGAATGGACCTGGACAAGGTCGGCGTCCTTGTTACTCGAAGCCTACCAGACATGGACAGACGCCTGATACTTGATTCTTTTTTAAAATTTGAACCTTTCAGCAGAGGTTAAGATACAAAGGAGTGAGTCGCTTTGACCGACAGATCAGATATTATGGTAGTTTCAGCTCATCCGGATGATTCGGAATTTGGTTCTGCGGGTTCGGTCGCCAAATGGACCGGAGAAGGTCGACGGGTTGTCTATGTTGTCTGCACCAGCGGTGACAAAGGAACCGACAACCCGGATATCACCCCTAAACAGGTTGCCAAAATTCGAGAAAAAGAGCAAAAAGATGCTGCCGGTGTATTGGGTGTCTCTGATGTCGTTTTCCTGAGATATCCGGATCAGGAACTCGAAGATACGCCTTCTTTTCGCAAAGCGATAGTGAGACAAATCAGAAGATATCAACCTGAAATGATTGTAACGTCAGACCCCTACAGGCGTTACATCTGGCACAGGGACCACCGTATAACCGGTCAGGTAACGCTTGATGCGGTCTATCCATATGCCCGCGATCTTTTGGCATACACCGATTTGATTGACGAAGGGCTCATGCCTCATAAAGTTAAAAAAATCCTGTTTTTTGGAACTGAAGACGTCAACTTGCGCATTGACATAACCGAGACCTTTCATCTTAAACTTGTTGCGTTGCGCTGTCACAAAAGTCAAATAAACCAGATGGGAATTCCAGATCTGGAAAAGTGGTTGTGGCAGCGATGCCGGAACATGGCCGAAGGAACCGATTTTGAAATCGCTGAAGCCTTTCATCAGGTGGTAGTGTCCTTATGATCTACATTTACGAACCCATGTTAACCGTATATGATGGTTATAACTCCAGTTTTGCATCCAAATTCTGATCGCAAACCACAGCCCGGATCGGCTGGATAATATTTTTTAAAAGGGCAAAATTTAAAATACCGTTTTCGCTCGAGTCACGGCGCCAGAATTTCAAATAATGTTTATCACGATGAATGAATGATATGCCTTCAACAGACACCTCCATTGCGCCTAGCCAAAATAAATTGACATATTTTCTTTTTTTCAATGACGCTGGACATATTTTGCCTTTTAAAAAACAATATCTAGCCTCACCGGAAACCCCGGTTTTGTAGGCGTTCAGGGGGTAGCCAATTTCGTTGAACGATACCTGCCCGCTCGTGCCTTGCATGGCAGGCGGGTTGGCGGAGTCGCTTTGTCAGTTCATTGGTTTAACAGTGGGGGAGACCGCAGCCATCCTGAGCGCAGCGAAGGGTGGAATGCGGAGGGGGAAGGAATGCCCCCGCGGCTAAACCCTTGAAAAGACCAGCGACAGAGACACCCGAGTGAAACGAATTTGGATACTCCTTGGACGCTTACCTTTCTTTGAACAACGCTTCCAATTGGCCAGACAGCACCTCGGCTGTGGTAAAGAGAAGGCCGTGAAGCCCCTGAGCCTGTGCGGCTTCTACGTGACCTTTGGTGTCGTCGATAAACACCGCCTCCTTAGGTTCAACACCTAAGCGGTCGAGTGTCACCTTGAAAGCAAGGGGATCAGGTTTGACCACCCCCTCATCCCCGGAGCAAAAAACGACGTCAAATAAATGGAGTATTTTCCAATCTGCAAGCCATTTTTCCAAGCCCGGCGGCGAATTGGAGAGCACCGCCAGTTTATGGGAACCATGGAGAAGATGAATCAGTTTAAGCACCTCTTGATTGATGGCTTCATCGGCATGATATCGGTGGCGAAATGCATCGATTTCTCCCGGGGTTTTCAGCCGAAGCTGTGGTCCAATGGCATGCCAGAATTCTTTCATCGTCTTACGGCCGAGTAGCGCGTCCTGCCAGACCTGACTGCCAAACATGATCGGGTTGATCGTGCCCGGCATAAGCCCCAGATCTTTTTCGTAGCGGCCAAACAGGGACAAAGGCTTTTGGGCCGTGATAACCCGTCCGAAATCGAAAATTATTGCTCGTATCATCATCTATTCCCTCTATAGGTTGTAGTTACATATAAATCAAGTTTCGCACCCCTATCCGGCCTCAATGAAGGTAAGCGTTCAGGGGGCATCCATATTCGTTTCACTCGGGTGTCTCCGTCGCTGGTCATTTCAAGGGTTTAGCCGCGGGGGC
>CALANC010000315.1 GCA_937925895.1 uncultured Desulfobacterales bacterium | reverse complement strand
TGCTCTAACCCTTAAGACCCCGTTTCTCGTAGAGAGGTGGGGCTTTATAGTTTTCAAATAAAGGATCCCATTTCTTTTTTGAAGGTTATAAAGGATTAAAAATGATTGAAAGAAAAGAGAACTCAAACATTATCCCCACCGAAGCTGAAGAAATTACAAATTCTGATAGTGAAGTATCTACGGAACCACCGAAAAAACCATCGTTTTTATTTTACCTGTTTTACGTGTTAGTTTGGCTGAGCCTTATAGGTAACTTTGCGGCAACAATCATTCCTTCGATTATCGGACAGAAACCACTTCCAAATGCCAGCAAGGGGATTGCCGTCGGGGTTGCCATTGTTACAGGAATGACCGCTCGTCTAATGGGCAAATCTGGATGGACATGGTTTTGTATCGGGATACCCTTTGGTTTGGCTGCAATATTTCTGCTGGCCTTTTTCATATCTTTTTTTAGAAATATGTAGAGTTCAGGGCAAAGTCTAAGCGGCTTTACCCGGCCTAATTGTCAAAGAGCAAGAGGCTGCGAAACTTAATTTAAATAGGAATTCCTTTATAGAAGCCCGGATACTGGTTCCAATCCCCGTAGTCTATATCTTCCAGAGGAGCGCGCCAGGGGTATTTTTGAAACGCACACAAAGCATATCTGAGGGCATTGACAGCGAAGAAATCAACTTCAGGTTCAGTTGTATGCGCCGATGGGTCTTCAGGTATCCTCCCCAGCTGTTGAGCCAAAATAGTCCCCCGTTCGATCTCTAAAGATTTCTTTTCCAGCCAGTCCCTGAGAAGGCCCAATCCATAAGAAAAATTCTCCGGCCATGGGGCCTGCCTCAAATAAAGACCCCTTGTTTCGGTTTCTTTACAATAGTCGCTAAAAGAATCCCTGAAGCACTCCCGATCTCCGGTGAGATCAACCTGGACCTCCTCACACATCAAAATTTTGGCATGATCGGTGAGTTTGTCTAAAAGCAAGTTCAAGTCTTTGGATTGGCCTTCATAGAAAAAAGCAATGGGAAATCTTTTAAATTCGTTTTCCCGGTCCTCCTGGCCTAATATGCAATAATATGCTGGCGCCGATTTGTTTGGCCACGACAGGCCGGCGCGAATATTCAGATAGATCTTATCGTCCTGGCCCTCGATTTCGTGATAAATTTTCCCATCGTGTTTATCTTTTCGTGCTACTTTGATCGGATACATAAGCTTTTCCTTTCTCAAGCAAATTCTGGAAACAGAAGAGCCGGGCTGCTTTGCCTTGCCATAGCCTCGTAATTGAGGGCGTGGCGGAAGTGGTCTGATCCCAGCTTAACATAAATGTATCGCTTCGAGCCGGTTTCTTCGTCCTCGTCGAGTTTTTTAGCGACGTTGTGGAGATGATTGGCGAACTCTTGTACAATTTCACATTTTTTAGGCAAGACAATCTCCCGGTCCATAATTTCCTTATGGCTTGCGTCTAGGCTTTCAGTCCGATTGCAGGAAACTATCAGTTCCTTCTCGTTCCAGGCATAATGCCCCTTCTGGTGCTCATTGTAATAATTTAGAAAAACCTTTCCCTTGAATCGCTCAGCAAATGCCCGGGCATTTCGGGTTTCCGGAAGTGCATCAACAACACAGCGGGTGACACCGAAATTTTTCATCAGGCGGTCAAGTTCCTCCCAATCCTTGTAAATTCCAAGGTGAATCATTTGCCCGGCCTTCTGTGAGTGTTTTTTGCCGATCACAGCATGAAGGTCTTTTCCTTGGTCCACTCCCATAAAGCAGGGGCCAGGATCTTCACTCACAATCCCTTCATTGCCGCAAAGATTAAGCACCTCTTGGATGCTCAAACGATTTTCTGCCTCGACATAGGCAACACCAACTTTAAGATTATAAAAATCTGTGAGGTTATTTGTGGTGCGGAATTGATGAAGGATGTCAGCAGGATCGACAAAATGGCTGAATAGCTGGCTGTAATGGTAACCGCGTTTATCGGTGATGGAAGGTCTTTTGGCAACCCACTGACCGATGGATGGATTTAGCTCACTATGGCACTTCTGGCATGAGCGGATTACCCGATCCTTAACAGTTATCAGGCAATCTGGGAATTTGTCCTCGAGGCAGGTATGTTCGCCGCACTTCTCACATTTCAACAACCAATAGCACTGATCGGTTTCCTGGAACGCCTTATCAATGCCATAATCAGGCAAGGTGGGATTGGATAGCTTCAGGATTTCCTTAAACTCACTGTGCGCCATACGCTCTGTTGCCATATCAATGGCGTTCTGTGGTGCCTCATCAAGTTCATCAAATACAATGAGGTCAACCGGAATGGACTTTAACCCCACACGGGACTTCATCCCGCGCAGGTACAAAAAAGCATTCCAGATTCTTTTTATGTTGGCGGCATCGGTGTCCTTCAGCCATTTCCCAATGGTGTCCGGATTCTCATCAATTAGGGGATTAATACGACCTTTTGAAAAGTCGGTTACATCGCTTTTCGATGGGAATAGATAAAGAATCCCGCGGTATCCACCATATCTCGCGCCGTATGCAACTTTTAACATGGCTTTCGATGTCAAACCCATCTGTGCTGCCTTCTCCTCGACCTGATGCGAATGACTGTCTTTGTATGGCTCAATAAGGTATTCGTGCCGATCATAGGTAAAAGGCTTTCCATCCAACGTGATATTTTTTACCCATTCGGGGAATGGTTCGACATCATTTTCAATTAGACCAAACCGGTGATCAAGAGAGACGCACAGCTGATCTAACTGCTCTTTTATCGTTGAGTCTACGTAAGATCTCATTTCGTACCTTCGGATCTAACTCTGCGATGGTTTCAAGCACAACGTTTTGAAATTCTTCGGCTGCCTGCAGGCTAAACAGTGCCTGGAAAATCTCAAGCTGCAATTTTAGTTGCCCCCGGATTTCGGCCATGGCCTTTAGTGCCAGTTCTCGCGGATCTTTAAATTTGACCTCCTGAACCTCTAATTTTTCATTTCCAACCCGAACCCTTTTTGTCGCAACTTGGCTTTCCAAAACCTGCAGGGCTTC
>CALANC010000314.1 GCA_937925895.1 uncultured Desulfobacterales bacterium | reverse complement strand
TGCCAGTGCATTGGTGATATTGCAAAAAGGTCCGGCCCATATATTCAGCCTCTTTGGGGATGAGAAAAGAGACATCTGCCACGGAGCGTTGAGAACAAAATTGCGTGAACCTTTTTTTAAAGCAAGATCTATAGACGTCTTTACTTTTTCTTCTCCTTCCGGCCAGATTACCGGGGGAAGCCACCACCATAATCGGGACAAAAGGTTTCTCGGGATTTTCTTTTGGACATGGTCTGACAACCAGAGTCCTGTATAACCTTTTAGTTTTGACTTTTTGAGTTGACGGTAGACGTGCAGGTCTATAGCTTCTGATTTAATCCTTGTTTTTTTTGGGAGTCTGGCGGTAAACACCGAGGTGAATATTTTCGATTCTGCTATTTTATGCAACTCATTTTCAAGATCAACCAGCTCTTTTATAAGATCCTTTTCCCTTCTGTCTATAAGAAAAACGGGGATACCTTTTGCAGGGAGTTTTTGGGATAAAGGTTTTAGATAAAAACGCCCTTTTTGGGGCACGTATTTATTTACCCTGTCGAGGCTATGCCATGGCTCATCTTCATATCCAACACGGAGAACATCACCCGGTAAAAGCTCTTTTCTGGGGACAAGAAAAGGTTTTTGTTGGGTGCCTTTTATCCTTCCTAGAAAAAGTCCGGAGCCTGTTTGACGATTTAGATTTAAAGGGTTTTGAGGTCTTTGAGGCAAAAGGTTATAATGTGTTCCTGCCCGGCTAAGCGCATAAGAGAGAAGGTTGAGAGCCTCTTTTTTTATTTTTGGATCACCGACATGGTCTCTCAGCAACCGGTAGGCTCTTACCGTATGGTATACATAATGTGGACCCTTTTTGCGACCTTCGATCTTCCAGGCCCGCACTTTGGGAATTGAAAGAAGAATCTTGGCTAAAACATCCAGACTGAGATCCAGACTGGAAAAAAACCGGTTCTTTTTTTCGTCTTGAGAGTAGACCCTACGGCAGGGTTGAACGCATCTGCCTCTGAGCCCGCTCTTTCCTCCGAAGTAACTACTCCAGTAACACCTTCCGGAAACACCATAGCACAAGGCCCCGTGTATGAATATTTCCAGGTCCAGGCCTTCAGGACATGCCATGGCCATCGTCTTAATCTCATCTATGTTAAGTTCTCGTGGAATAACAACCCGGTTTGCGGCTATCTTGTTTTGGACCAGCTCAAGAGCTGCGGTAAAACTCACATTTGCCAGTGTCGATAGGTGTATTTGGCCTGAAAAACCTGTTTGTTTGGCCACCTGGACAAGCGCCAGATCCTGGACAATAATAGCATCGGGGTTAACCCGATATTGCAAAGACTCAAGCAGTCTTCCCATGTCGCCCATTTCATCGGGTTTTAAAAGAGAATTCAACGTCACATATACCTCTACCCCCTTATTATGGGCAAATTGTACCAAAGATGCCAGTTCTTCCATACGAAAGTTCTTAGCTTCCATACGGGCGGAAAAGTGTTTCAATCCACAATATATGGCATCGGCACCCGCAGCAACAGCAGCCAGAAACGCGTCTCTGTTTCCTGCAGGAGCCAAGATGGAAGGGGGTCGAGTTGTCTCTTTTCCTTTATTCATTAGTTAGGTTGTGACAAACAATTTAGCCCGGATGTTTCGTTAAAATTTTTCAGAATAGATGGACGCACCAGGCGCGTGAAAACCGGGGTTAAGGATATTCTCGGAAATGAATTTACGATCTTGAGAAACTTTTTTTCAAGGCACTTCCTACATCATAGGTAAGGCTCAGCAAAACCGGTATCAGGAATATGGTA
The DNA here is from genome assembly GCA_937925895.1 of uncultured Desulfobacterales bacterium. Lineage (GTDB taxonomy): Bacteria > Desulfobacterota > Desulfobacteria > Desulfobacterales > UBA11574 > CALANC01. Next base: position 4,420 of record CALANC010000314.1, on the reverse strand, counting down.
AAAATTGTTGATATCAAGAGGCCGCCGATAACCACACTGCCGAGGCCTCGGTAAAACTCGGAGCCTGCACCGGGAAACAGGACCAGCGGCAACATGGCAAATACGGTGGTGATGCTGCTCATGTATATGGGCCTGATTCGTGAACGGACCGACTCGGTTATGGCATCACGCGGCATCATTTTGCTATCTCGGATATTATTTAAGGTTTGATGAACGATCAAAATAGCATTGTTGACCACGATACCGACCAGGATTACAAAGCCCAGCATCGTAAGGATGTCAAGAGGTTGGTAGGCAATAAAAAGATTTACCAGAAAGATGCCTACAAATCCGCCGGCCGCGGCAAGAGGAACGCTGAACAGGATGATAAAGGGATAGAAAAAATTTTCAAACAAGGCCGACATGAGCAAGTAGCTGATAACCACCGCCAGGATAAAGTTCCACTGAAGGGCTTTTCTGGTTCGGGTCAAGTCGTCGGCGGTTCCGCCAAGCTTGATACTGTAAAGACTGGACAGAACCCCGCTGGACTTGATCGGCGCAACCACTTTTTCACTTACAGTGGTCATGGCCGTTTCAAGAGCCATCTCCCTGGGTGGTATAACCTGTATGGTGACGGCCCGCTGCGAATCGATATGGTTGATTTGAGTCGGACCTTCTTCAAGGTTTACTTGAGCCAGAGAACCGAGGGTAACCTTTTCTCCGGTTGGCGTCATTAACGGAAATTGGACGAGGTCCTGAGTACGCTCGAGAGCCCCTTTTTTGCTTTTTACAACCAAGTCGATCTCGTCGCCGTAATGACGGTAAGAACTGGCCTTGGATCCGTCGACAAGAACATCCACAGTTAAACCCAGATCCGTCGTGGTTATGCCCAACCGGGTTAATCGCTCCCGGTTTGGTACGACCCGCATTTCAGGATTCCCAAGGTCAAGACTCGGTATTGGGCGTATTTGTGCCCCCGGTAGAACCTGGGATGTCATGCCGTATATTTGCCTTCCCAGATCTATCAATTTGGTTAGATCCGGGCCTTTAATCTCGATCTCAATGGATCTTCCTTTTCCAAACCCCCTTGAAAATATACCGGGTTGCTGAACGATGGCTATCATACCGGGTATTTTCCTAAGCACACCGTATGCATAAGGCAAAAGTTCTCGCGTTCTTTCTTGGAATTTGGAAATAATACCCATAAATACCTGTTGACCCCAGGCAACATAGAAAAAATTCTCCACCGGCGGCAGGCCGAGCTTCTCGGCAGTTTCGCTTTTTTCAGATTTTTCAACCAAAGGCAGAATATCCCCTTCGACGACTTCGGCGATTTCCTGGAGCTCACCCAGATTATAACCGGGGGGCGGCAATAGAATGCCGAACAGCATTTCACGATTACCTTCCGGCAAATATTCGGTTTTGGGCATCAAAATCCAGGCAAAACCAACGGAAACTGATACCATAATGATGACGATGCCGACCCGAATCACAACACGCCCGCCCATCCAGTATATAAATTTTGTAATATTCCTGACAAACCATTCAGCAAAATGTTTAAGAGAAAAGGATTTTCTTTGGGATGATTCTTTTTGCTTCACCTTGCCCAGTATTTTTGACGACAGCGTTGGGATGACCGTAATAGAAATAATCAGGCTCAAAATCACAGCACTACTGATGGCGATAGCAATGTCCCGGAAAAGCTGCCCGGCTTCCTCCTGAACGAAAACAATGGGAAGAAAAACAGCTGCAGTAGTCAGGGTGCTTGCCAAAACTGCCCCCCACACTTCGACGGTTCCTTCATAAGCAGCTTTTACGCGGGTTTTACCCATTTCTCTGTGGCGAAAAATATTTTCGAAAACCACGATTGAGTTGTCCACCACCATCCCAACAGCAAATGAAAGACCTGCCAGACTGACCACATTAATATTTCGACCCATGAGCGTCATCACCAGAAAGGTTCCGATGACACTGATAGGGATGGCTACCGATACGATAACGGTACTGGCAAAATTCCGTAGAAATATGAGCAGCACGATGATTGCAAGACTGCCGCCCAGGTAGATATTCTTTTTTACCAGATCGATGGCACTGTAAATATAGCCGGTTTCATCATAGGCTTGCTCAAGCCGGAGTTTTTTGTCTTTTAATATGCCGTCATTTAACTCGGCAATCGCTTCTTTTAGCCGTTTCATTACCACGAGGACGTTAGAGCCGGGTTCACGAACCGCGTTCATGACGATGGTTGGTGTGCCTAAATGCCGTACGACTAATGCAACATCTTCATAATCGAGAATCACCTCGGCAACGTCATCCACGGTGACAGGAATACCGTTTACCCGTTTAATTATAACGCTGGCGACATCGGTTGTACTCCTGTATTCGCCTACGGTACGGGCGATATAGCGGCGTTTGCCCTCATCGAAATCTCCGGCGCTGATATTTTTATTCTCGATATCCAGCGATCTCATCAGCTCAGGGATCGTGACTTTCCGGGCTGCAAGCGCATCCGGGTCAACAATTACCTGCATCTCCCGCTCCTGTCCTCCGTAGATATTGGAAGATGAAATGCCCGGGATTCTCTCAAAGCGAGGCTTTACATGTTCATCAATAAAATCGTATTCATGGCTTAATACCCCTTGATATCCATCCAATGCACGCAGGGGCAACCAGGCAATAGCCTGCTCGCGTCTCCCTCCTGACTTTATGATCGGTTTGTCGACATTGCTCGGGTATTTTTTTACTCGGTCTAAACTATTTGACGACCTGAGCAGGGCTTCGTCAGTCTCCGTGCCGATTTCGAACATAAGATTTATATAAGCGCTCCCATCCCGGCTTTCACTGGTCATTTCCTCCAGCCCTTCCAGGTTCTTTAGTTCTTCTTCCTGAACATCGACAATTTCGCGCTCCACTTCAACGGGGCTTGCTCCGCTCCATGTGGTTGAAATGGAAATTTCCGGCAGATCAACGTTGGGAGTCAACTGAATGGGGATCCTGAACACCGAAATCAGGCCGAACATGACAAGAAGTATTACGCCGACGGTAACGCTAACAGGCTTTTTTATTGCGATATCAACGAGCTTCACGTTTCACCATGAACAATATATTAAAAATCAACTTGTTATACCTTCGTCTCTTTTATTCTGCAACAATCACCGTTTGTCCGGGCCTGAGGCGTTCATTTCCACGGATCACAACCTTAGATCCGGGTTTCAAATCTCCCTCCACCGCTACAGTCCCGTCATGATAGCCTAGAATCTCAACACTTACCGGCACAGCCTTATCGTCAGCGACCAAGAAAACCAACTTGTTGGTACCGGCTGTAGCGATGGCGTCTTTTGGCAACAGAATGGCATTTCTTTTTGTTGACAGGTTAAATGTAACCATGACCTCCATCCCACTTTTGATCTTTAAATCCGGGTTGGGAAGGTTTATCCTTACAGGAAAAGTTCTGGAATCAGGATCTCCCTGGGGGAGTATGGCATAAATCTTTCCAGAAAAATGGTCGCTGGTTATGCTTTTTACAAGTACGTTGACCCGACCTTCAGGAAAAAGTAAGACCGAATATCGTTCGGGGACATCCACGGTTACTTTTATTTGACTCAGATCGAGCAGGGTAACAACGGCACCTCCTGCGGAAATCCATTCTCCGAGTTGGGCGTGTTCTTTGGCCACAAAACCCGAAAAAGGAGCAAACACTTTTTTTTGTGTTATCTCGTAGTCGACTTGCTCAATTTCAGCCTTTTTCATCAGTAGTTCCTGTAGCAGGGCTTGATGGGTAAAAAAAGCGTTATCGTATTTGGTTTCGGCAACACTGTTTGAATCTTTAAGCCTGCTGAGTCTCTTGAGTTCCTTTTCAGCATACTGCAGGTTCGCTTTGATCTTTTCTCTGGCGGCGATCAGTCCTTTTAGATGAAGTTCAAGATCAGTAGATCTCAAATTAACAAGCGGCTCTCCTTTTTTTACGAAATCCCCCTCTCTTGCCGGAAAATACTCAACTACACCTGACACTTCAGCGGCCACAGTGCTTTTTGCTATGGCTTCAGTTGTCCCAATCAAAGATATTTGGTCTGAGACCATCTTTTTTTCCACGGTGGTGACACGAACCGGCACCGGCTGCGGACCCTGATTTTTGCTGCTATTTTCGGCATGAGACGCTGGAATTATAATTAGACCAAGCGCTATGAAGATCAGCAAATATCCACCATAAGAAGAATTGAAATCGAATTTCAGCATTCATCACCTCTTTAAAATCACCAGATCCATCCATTACTAGATTTTAGAGTTTAGGGCTTTTGGTTTTTATGAAAGGTGAATCTATATACAAAATCCTTTGCCGTCAAGAATTTAACCAAGATTTTCTTTCAATTTGTTGTGTTGATTTATAATACAGTATATTACCTGAATTTTGCACGAGTCGGAGACTTTCATATGCAAGACA
>CALANC010000313.1 GCA_937925895.1 uncultured Desulfobacterales bacterium | reverse complement strand
ACAGGTTGCCGGTGGCATTGTACCACTGATCGTCCGTACTCGAATTCCAGACTTCAAATTTTTCCGAAGTCAGATTGTACACATAGAGTATGGTCGGCTGAAAATAGCCGGCATAGGTGGCAGTGGGGTCATAGGTGTCGTCAAAGCACTCGCTGTCGGTTTCAACATAGGCCAGGTCCAGCATGCTGCCGGAGTTGTCGATCATGAGCAACAAGTTGGGATCCACCCCTGCGGCCAGAAACGGAGGATCGGCAACACCGCTGGTGCAGGTAGCGTTACCGAAAGCCTGCACGGGCATGAGGCCGGTGACCGCCATCGAAACCAATATAATGAGCATGCGTGAGAAGTATTTTTTTGAGAATGACATTATGTCCTCCTTGTTTTTAATAATTACAGGCGCCTTCCTGTCCGATCACATGTCTCCAGGAAGTCTGAATGACCGACTCGCTGTTGGCCTCTCCCTGATGCTGAGAAAACAAATCATAAAGAATATAAGCCCCTCCGGCGCCGACGCCCTTTCCTTTGCCCTCGTAGCCGGCCGACATCTGGATGGCGCTGCCGGTCGACAAGGCGGTGTTACCTCCCATCGTCACGTTGGTATGGGGGATGGTCGGATCTGCAGCGGCAGTTGATGGGAAGAATAAGTCGCGGTTGCCGTCAGACGGCTCGGTGGCACTCGTATTCTCCCAGAAAGACAGGTTGGTAACCCGAACCGCCGTGGTATCAGGGTCGTCTCCACTGATGTCTCTGGCATCGGTGCCGACGTTGGCCGTAAATCCGGCCATACAGCCGAGATTTTGCTCCAGCAACTCGGATGCGACTTCCGTGGCGCCGTCAGCGGTGTAAAAAGCGAATTTTTGCAGCTTGTCGTTACCGGCGATCTGCAATTCTATAGACGTGGTTGTCGTTATGGCGATGCCGATAAAGGTCAGCAGCATCAGAATGACAACGCCTATGACCATCAGCGAGCCTTTTTCGTTATTCACAATGTGTAGTGGATTTTTCATCTTGATATCCTTAAATTAAAGATCGGCCACGTAATAATTGAATGATGCACTCTTGGCCAGTCCACGGTCAGTCCAGGTAACCGTAACGACGATGGTCTTGGTGTTGTTGACCGGCGCGTCGGTTGTGACCTGCCAGTTTAGGGTATAATCGTCCTTGGTGACCGGTCCGTGAGCTCCTGTCGCCAGATCGGCGTGATCATATGCCAAGGTCATCAATCGCTCTATACGATCTGCCGCGGTGGTCGCGGCTTCCGTGTGCCAGATGGCGGTCGAATTTCCCCGAATGCCCCAGATCTGCATGCTGGCAACCGCAAGTATGCCGAAGGCGAGAATCGTCATGGTGATCAGCACCTCAATTAGAGTAAAGCCGTTATTTACGTTTTGTTGTTCTTTTTCTTTATTTGCTTGCATGGCCTGTTTTCCCTATAGCCCTAAATTGCGGCATTTAATCTGAGTTGACAATGCACTGCGGTGGTAACTATCGCCGGCAGGTCCGAAAACAGTGGTTCCCTGCAGGTTTTGATAGATAAAGTTGTTTACGTATCCCAGTTCACTTCTCTCCGTCCTGGCAACGAGGGTTATCTGGACGGACCTGATATCCGAGAAAAGGGCGGTTACCGCGTTGTTCGCGTCAAGATAGACAAAGTCCAGTTCATCGATGTACTCCGCCACTGGCATGTTTACGGTCGGGTTTTTCCTGCCCAACTTTTGAATACCACTACTGGTATATAGTGAATAGGTGATGTTTTCGCTGCTGTCGGTCACATTGCCGTCGCCGTCTAAATCTTTGGTAAAACTAAAGGTGTCGGAGCCTGTTGCCGTTATCCCGGCCCCGGCCGTCCCGGTCGGGTCGTATCCTGCCATTCTGATTTCTTGGGTCATGAGATACATGGCTGCGCGCAGGTTCTGTTGCATCATAGCGATGTCCTGCTGCATAATGTATGCTTTTTGCTGGGACTGGTAAGCAGCATATATGGCAGTCAGTACAACTGACGTTATGGCAAGGGCCACTAAAATTTCAATCAACGTAAAACCTTTACTGTTTAATTTCATCATTCCGCCTTTCGATGCGAAAAAGGACTATTGAACACGAATACTTCCGGCCTGGGAAATTATCACACTCCTCGATTTACCGTTGGTATTGTCAATTTGAGCGGTCCCGTTGGCGATTCCGCCGCCATTATCAACCGGTATCCCATTGGGGCGAAACCCGATGGTGGGCTGTCCGGTTGAATTGTCGAAAGTTATATTTGCCAGACTAACACTTACGCTTTTTTTATAGTCATCATCCCAATTGATCTTGACCACCACATCTTCGCCGCCATCTTGAACAAAATCAGTGTCATCGTCCATAAAGACGGTGTAGCCGGTGCTGTTGACGATAACGACGCAGTTTGTGTTCCGTTTAACCGCCGTCAGCTTTGCTTTTTGGAAATTGGAAAAAAGGTCGTTTGCCGCAGCCTTTAAACGGTAATCCGGCAGCCAGCTTATTATATTTGGTACCGCAATGGCTGCAACGACGGTTATCAAGGCAATTACCATAAGCAATTCGACAAGCGTAAATCCTGATTTGTTGCGCATTTTTTACTCCTTTAGAAGGACCACTTAAAAATGCTCTCTTTCAAAGGTCTTCAGGTATGATTAATACAAATACCGTGCCATTTTTGTCGAATTAGGCCGGATAAGGTCTTAAAACTGGTTCAAGTTGTCCGGCTTGTCCTGGTTATCTATTTGAAAACATTGAAATATATGAGTAACAAGAAATTCGAGAAAGGTTTTTTAAGGGCGGCTGTCCAATCTTGGGGGGAAAACGATTAAGAAAGGAAATTTACCTTCAACTATTAAAAAATTTAATAGTATCGTTAACTTTTTTAACCCTAAAGCCTGGTTCTTTGGTATAGGTAGAAGGCACTATAGATCACTTTAGGTGCTTTTAACTCAAGTTTCGAACCCCTTTTT
>CALANC010000312.1 GCA_937925895.1 uncultured Desulfobacterales bacterium | reverse complement strand
CTTTCCAATCAGGTGGAATTGTGAAACGGGGTGATTTATATCGCGTCCGTAAGCCCTCATCTCAGGACCCTAATAATTTTAGGGTTTTTGTAGTGGTAAGTCGTCAGATTATCATTAGCTCACGTTTTTCCACGGTTCTTTGTGCGCCCATAAATAGCACCCATGATGGTCTATCCACGCAGGTCATCGTTGGGACTGCAGAAGGTTTAAAGCACGAAGGCAGTATACACTGTGATGAGCTTATTCGTATTCCCAAATCAGATCTGACAAACTTTCTGGGTTCTCTTTCAGATGATAAAATCAAAGCGCTGAATGAAGCGTTGAAAATTGCCCTTGATTTGAACGGGTAAATTATACCACATTTCGTGTTTTATGTTGCAAATGGAAGAAATAACCATTGGCCGAGCAATTGTAAACGCAACAAAAAATAACGGTTAAAATGTTTAATCTCAAAAACAGATACCCCATTGGCATAGACATTAACGATGAAAATATTTACGCCGCCCAGTTTCAAAAAACCCAGCAGGGAATAACCATACGGGGACTATTTCATCGAAAATTGGACGATGGAAATACGGACAGCACCGAGCCGGATGACGCTCTGATTCCCGTATTGAAGGAGATTGCCAAACACAGAAGATTCCGGGGCAAAAGTGTAGTCATCCATCTTCCAGCCAGGCACATATTTAGCTTTCCCATAACCTTTGAGATCGATGCTGAGGAAACCATAGAAGATGCGATTGTCAGAGAATGCAGGCGACACCTTTCTTTCCCTTTGGAAGAAGCCATCATCGATTATCCATCTATCATTGACATTTCATCCGGAAAAAACAAAAAGTTTAACGCCATTATCATTGCTGTTCGCAGGGAACAAATCCAACAATACAACCTGCTGTTAAAACGGGCAGGTTTTTCAATCGAGGCGATAGATTTTAAACTTTCTTCTTTGTTACGACTGCATAATTATCTTTTCTCCACAAAAGACATCCCTCTCATCTTATGCAATATCGGACACAATCAAAGCCTCATCGCCGTGGTCACCAAAAACAGAATTCTGGCCCAGCGAAATACGTCCTGGGGGATAAAACCTCTTTTGGACCGCTTGGAGACCAACCTTGAGCTCTCGGGCAACAGCGAACAGGCTCTGGGAATACTTAAAAAATACGGGCTCTATTATGACCATCATATAAGATCTGAAAGCGGGGTTTCTGAAGAAGAGAACGAGGATCAAGAGGATGCAATGGAAATTTACCGTTCCGTGTTCCAGATTTTAGCACCGTATGTTGATGGATTGATTCATGAATTTTATCAGATTACCGGTTATGTCAGATCTGAAATGCAAAAGGTAAAGTTTGAAGAGATATATATGTATGGTCAGGGAAGCTTAATAAAATTTCTGGATCAATATATTAAAAGAAAGTTTGATATCCCGACAAAATGCATTAATCCGATAATAAAGCTCTCACTAGCAGATAACAGGCTTTTGCCTGATACGTCTGAGGGGACGCCATTTGCCCTGGCACTGGGCCTGGCAATGCGAAAAGTGACATGGCTTTAAGAGAAATCAATTTAATTCCGACCGATATCCTATCTAAAAGATATATATCTCGCCGTATTTTCTTATGGTCCGGTTGCTTGATCCTTTGTCTTTCCCTGATTTTTGGATTCTATCAATATCAGGTTCAAGTTGTTTTACCCAAAAAACGGCCCGTGACAACCCTTGAAGATATGCAAAAGCAACTGGGGACAACCATAGAAGAAATCAAAGAAACACAACAAGAGATTCAACGCCTGAGTCTCCAGGAATCGTTACTTAAAGACCTCACCCAGATTCAGCCGCTTTCGAAGATACTCCTGAAATTGTCGGAAATTATGAATACCCGAACCTGGCTCACAAAGCTTTCCGTTGATGCCGGTGCGGAGGAAGAAGACTTTGTCTCCAGTATAGAACTTAACGGATTTTCCTTGTCCAATTTTGACTTGGGTAATTTTTTGACTCAGCTCTCAGGCGAGCCGATGTTTCATGGTGTGGTGCTGAAGTATGCAAAAGAAACCCAGATACCCAGGTCTCCTCAAGACCGAAAATCGCTGGTTAAGGTTATCACTTTTCAGATGGACTGCAAAATTTCGAAATCGTAGATTGGGAGAAGAAATGCCTAAAATGATCTAAAGTGCCTAAAATTTTGGAATTTCAACATTTTAATATAATTGTCAGGGAAAATATGGAGCGCAAACGATTTGCCAAAGACCTTGAAAAAATAATCCAATCATTAACTTTAGGCATTTTAGATCATTTTAGGCACTTTAGGCATTTATAGAAAAAAATGAACTTGAGCATAAAAAATATAGACCGGGCGTGCCTGATAATTATTATCACTGTTTCGATGATATGCGGCTATCTGACTTTCAAGCATGTTATGAAAACAAAAGAGCAGTTCGGAATTGAAAAAGACATCTTGTCTAAAAAAACGATTGAGGTAAACCTGGCCTCCACCAATTTGGAAGAACTTCGAGGGGCTCTGAAAGCAACAGAAAAAGAACTGAATTATTTAAATGAGCGGATTCCGGAATCAGGAAAAATCGGTTTATTAATCAACCAAATCGATTCGTTGATGAAACAACGAAAGATAGCGTTGATCAGTCTGCAGCCGTTACCGGTGAGAGAAGAAAAAATATATCTAAAAAATCCCATCCAACTTTTGTTTAATGGGAACTTTGTGGATATTTATTTTTTGATCAACGACCTTGAAAAGATGAACCGGATTGTGGTAATGGACAAAATTACCATCACCAAATTAGACAATTCGGATCAATGCCGGGTCGAATTAATGGCCAGTGTTTTTGAGCATAAAAAAGCCATTTGACCCGGGTATTTCATATTCTAATGAGCAAACCGCCCACTCTCCCGACTTGTCGGGATCGTTAGAGACGCAAAGGACGCTGAGTATATTTTTCGTATTAATGCCTGCGTTAGGCAGATTGATTTTCATTTTCCGGCGTCTCAGCGGAAAATGAAATAAGTTTACTCCTCTGCGATCTCTGCGCCTCAAGCGTAGCAGGCGGTGAATACACATTTAATATATGCAGCTTGCTCCGGAGCTCTTGAGAGAATTAGAAAATGATGTCTAAAAAAAGCGAAAAAGTAAAGATTTACCTTGTTATTGGGCTGGTAATTGTGGCAGCCATTGTTGCATATTTTCGCTTTGTACACAAAAAAGATGGCTCTGATGAGAATATTGCTGCGTCCCCCCCTCAAGCGGTGAAATTCGATGCTTCTCAGATCCAAAAAACCAAACCTAAAACAAGCCAAAAGACCGGGTTTCCCGCCGATGAGTTTGTGAACATGAACATCAGAGATATTTTTTCACCTGCACAACTGCCCCCGGAATCTAAGCCCCCAATTCCGGCGGAAATATCACCGGTGTCCATTGGCACTTTGGAGCTCAAGGGAACTATTATTGGCGGGGACGATTCCATGGCCGTCATCAATGACAGATTTATGCGGAATGGCGAAAACATCGGTGAATATCAAATTGTAAAGATTAATTCTAATGAGGTGGTTTTAAAATCGAACAATCAAGAAAAAGTTCTTCAGGTTATGGCACCTGCGGATTAACCATTAAATAAAAGCTGAACGCCATGGAAAAACCGGGATATGAATCGTAAAAAGCGGCCCTTAAAACTCCTGACCGGATTCATACTCAAAGCAATTTGCACATTTCCTTTGCTTGTCACAATAATTTTATTCCCCGGCAATCCATTATTCAGCGAGGAATCCGCTTCCGAAACGGTTACGCTTAAAATCATCCGGGCCGGCCTTCATGATGACTATTCCTCCGTTGTCTTTGAATTTGGCAAGCCATTCCTGTTTGACAAACCCGTGGTTCAGGACAATGAGGTTCGTTTCAGATTAAAGAACGTCGAGACCACGCTGCCCGAATATCGAGAATTCAAAAACTCCAAAGCATGGGTAAGACTGAAGCATGCAGGAAATGATTTGGATGTTCGCATCGCTCTCACGAATAGCTTTTTAAGATTTAATCATTATACTTTGGCAAACCCTGACCGGTTGGTCATCAATCTCCATCGGTACGAAACTCAAAACGTTTCGTCATCTAAAAAAACAACCACTAATCCGGGGAATCAGGCCGGATCCCATCTGGCTGCGGTTAAAGAGCCTCTGCCAAAACAAGTTCCTGAAAACAAAAACCCCCAATCATCAAATACCATATCACCAATAAAGAAGAGTAACCCGACGAAACCCGAGGGCTCGAAATCGTCGGAACAAAAACAGGGAGTCAGCCATCAAACTCAAAAGAAACGGTTGCTAACCCTTAATTTTTATCAAGGCGATATCCGAGAGATACTTTCAGGCCTGGCGATGCAACAGAAAATAAACATTGTAACCTCGAAGGATGTATCTGGTAAAGTATCTGTCCATCTTTACCAGGTCCCCTTTAACAAAGCGCTTGCAGCAATTTGTCGGGCGGGCGGATTCAGCTTTCAAAAAAAGGGAAATGTTTATTATGTGTTTAAACCTGAACAGGCTGAGGACCCACAAGCCGAAAGGTTAAAGCTGAAGATTTTTAAAATCGAATATGCGGACATGGATAAGATTCAGGGAGTCTTAGATGACATTCCCGGAATTCGGTTGGTAAAGATCCATGAACCTTCAAAGACCATTGTCGTGGAAGATACGCCGGAAAATATAGAAAAAATAGAAGCCCTTATTCGGGTTTGGGATGTCCAGCCAAAACAGGTCATGATCGAGGCCAAAATCTTAGAAATTTTGTTGACCGATGATATGGTCCTGGGCGTCAACTGGGAAAAAATTCTTGGCGATGTAAGGATCGGAACCGGAGGTTTCAGCAGAGCGATAATACCCGGTGCGGAGAATATCTCGCCCGTGCCGGAAACAGGGGAAGGCCTTTTTGGCAACATTATAACCGGTGTGGGAACCCGTCATCAATTCGCGGCCGCCATAGATACCTTGCAGACCAAAACAAAAATCAACACGCTGTCGACGCCCAAGATACTGGCCATTCACAGCAAGCCGGCCAAGGTGCAGGTGGGCGGACAGCAGGGTTATGTTGTCACTACCGTTAATCAAGGCATATCCACCGAGTCTGTTGAATTCATAGATACCGGAACGATTCTTGAGATAACTCCCTATATCGATCATGAAAATAACATATTGCTCAAAGTCGAACCATCCCTGAATTCAGCTACAATCGAAGAGGGAATCCCAGTTGTTAGGTCAACCAATGTCACCACCTGGATGGTAGCCAAAAATGGGGAAACTGTTTTTATCGGCGGCCTGATCCAGGATATCGGCATCGACACCCAATCAAGCATCCCGTGTTTGGGGGATATCCCCGGATTGAGCTGGTTGTTTGGCCGGTCCTCTAAAGCCGCTAATAAAACCGAACTTATCGTCCTGATCACCCCCCAAATTTTAGAGTATGGAAGCCCCAAAGGCCAAGAAGCCATAGAAAAAACAAAAGAAACTGAAGCGTATTTCAAAAGCAA
>CALANC010000311.1 GCA_937925895.1 uncultured Desulfobacterales bacterium | reverse complement strand
TTTGAAGGGCAGACAAAAACAAAATTAGGAAACAGTGAAGTAAAGGGCCTGGTAGAGTCTTTAATCAACGAAAAATTAAGCTCTTTTTTAGAAGAGAATCCTGCAACTGCTAAAAAAATCATGGCTAAAGCAGTAGAAGCTTCAAGGGCAAGAGATGCCGCCAAGCGAGCGAGGGATCTTGCTAGAAAACAGGGCTCCCTGAGCGATTCAACCTTGCCCGGCAAACTTGCTGAATGTCAGATATCGGATCCGTCTGCCAGAGAAATTTTTATTGTCGAGGGAGATTCTGCAGGTGGTAGTGCAAAACAAGGCAGGGATAGAAAGTTTCAGGCGATTTTACCTTTAAAGGGGAAAATATTAAATGTTGAGAAGTCCCGATTCGATAAGATTCTGAGGAGTGAAGAAATTAAAAACATAATAACAGCTTTGGGAACAGGTGTCGGCCAGGAAGAATATGATATTGAAAAAACCAGATACCATAAAACCATTATTATGACAGACGCCGATGTTGACGGATCTCATATTAGAACACTTTTATTAACTTTTTTTTACAGGCATATGCCGGAAATGATTGATAGAGGCTATCTTTATATCGCACAACCACCATTGTTCAAAGTCGGTAAAGGAAAAAGAGCCGCTTATTTAAACAATGAAAAGGAGTTGAATGATCATGTCTTAAAGAGAGCGTGTAGGAAGAAAAGTCTTAAAATTGGCCAAAAAGAAAATTTACTCCCAGAACATAAGCTTTATCTTTTTATATGTGATCTTGCTGAATATTCCTCACTTACAGGCCGGTTTCAAAAGCGAGGAATTCAGACAGATATTGTTGAGCTGCTCATAACAGAGGGTGCAGTGAACAAGGCGTTTCTCCAAGACAAAGAGAAGATGTTGTCTTTAAAGGATGCTTTTAGAGAAAAGGGGTATACGGTAAGCGATTTGTCTTGGAAATATGAACGAAGTGTTTATGAAATGGTTGTTGAGCCGATGCAACACCTAGAAGAAGGCTCGTTATCAACGGATATTGTGAAAAGGGGCTTTAAACCGGTGAAAATAGGCAGGGGTCTGATTTATTCTGAAGATTTTCAGAAAAGCCTGGTTCTTTATAAAAACATTTTACCAAACAACATCCCTCCTTTTATGGTTTTTAATAAAGAAAATGAAAAGAATTCGGTCCGTATCCAAGACAAAAAGCGTCTTCTCTCTTTCATGATAACGGAAGGGAAGAAAGGGCTCGGGATCCAGCGGTATAAAGGGTTAGGAGAAATGAATCCCGAGCAGTTGTGGGAAACCACCATGAATCCGGAAAAGAGAAACTTGCTGCAAGTTAAAATAGAGGATGCCCTTGAAGCAGACGAAATTTTTACCGTTCTCATGGGGGAAGAGGTTGAACCACGAAGGGATTTTATTAACAACAATGCCCTTGAGGTGGGCACTCTGGACATTTAAGGAAGAGAAAACATTGTATGTTCACAAAATCCAGGCAAGAGATCTACCGGATCTGTGGTTTCGAGCGGTTTATGATATTCTTGACCATGGTCGTAGATTTAAAATAGATCGGGGAAGCTACGCAGGACAGACGAGGCTTGAATATGATTATTTTTGTGGTCATATCATTCACCCGTATACAAAACCCCTGCTCCCGGATATTCCACCGGCCTGCGGCATTCCCAATCCTGTGGAAGAAGCGTATATATACGGTGGTTCTGGTTACGAACGATCTTATATTGAATATCTTATGACCGGGCAAAAAGAAACCGGAGAGTCTTATACATATGGTGAAAGACTGACGCGGGCGCCGCTGACCGGCGACAAGTTGAAATGGTGGCAGGAAAACAATACAGAGATTATCGATAAAAGGGATGTTGACGAACAGGCAATTTTTGAAGAAGAGGGCCAACTTTATCTAAATCAAATTGAGTGGATCATTCAAACATATAAAAAATTTGGGACTCGAAACAACCAGATGGTCTTACAAGTGGCTCATCCATCTGATCTTTCCCTGTTAGATCCGCCCTGTCTGCGATCAATCGACACCCGCATCCAGGACGACTCGCTTCATTTCTTTGTCTATTTTCGTTCTTGGGATCTATGGGGCGGTTTACCCGCAAATTTAGCAGCGATACAGAACCTTAAAGAATACATGTCTGGTGAGATCGGAGTAAAAGATGGCGAAATGATCGTAGAGAGCAAGGGGCTCCACCTGTACGGATATGCAGAAGATCTTGCCAAGTTAAGGTGTCTGAAAGATTAAAATCGGCTCTATCGTTAGTATTCGATATTGTTCGGCGTCCTCGGAAAAGGGATAACATCCCTGATATTGTTTATTCCGGTCATAAGCATAAGCAAGCGTTCGAACCCTAGACCAAAACCGCTGTGTTCCACCGATCCATACCGCCGAGAATCAAGATACCACCAGTATTCTTCTTTGGGCAGACTCAGATCATGGATTCGTTTTTCCAGAACGCCTAATCGTTCCTCGCGTTGACTACCTCCTATAATTTCGCCCACCTTTGGCATCAGAACATCCATAGCAGCTACGGTTCGATCGTCGTCGTTCAAGCGCATGTAAAACGGTTTTATGTTTTTTGGATAATTAAAAATAATAACAGGTTTTTTAAAATGATGCTCGACCAAATAGCGTTCGTGTTCGGTTTGAAGGTCCTTGCCAAAATCAATGTCATATTCAAACTTTTTCCCAGATTTTTTTAAGATTTCTAATGCGTTGGTATAAGGCAAACGAACAGGAACAGAAGACGCGACCAGATCCAGGGTCGACATTAAATCTTTGTCTACGAATTTAGCAAAGAGCTCAAGATCATCCGTGCATTCATCAACAATGTAAGCTGTGAGATGTTTTATGATATCTTCGGCGAGGTCCATATTTCCTTCTAGATCACAGAATGCCATTTCGGGCTCTACCATCCAGAATTCGGCAACGTGTCTGCTGGTGTGAGAGTTTTCAGCCCGGAAAGTCGGACCGAACGTGTAGACATCTCCCAAAGCCAGCGCCAGCATTTCAGCAGCCAACTGCCCGGAAACCGTCAAGTTTGCCAGGGAACCAAAAAAATCTTGAGAGTAATCGACCTTTCCTTCCTTTTTAGGCGGGTTCTCCAAGGAGAGGGTGGTGACTTTGAAAAGTTCGCCGGCGCCTTCACAATCAGAGCCGGTTATAATAGGGGAATGAATATATTTAAACCCCCTGTCTCTAAAAAATTTATGTATGGCGTAAGACAGCTCGGATCGAATTCTGAACACGGCACCGTACTTATTGGTTCTGGGTCTTAAATGAGCGATGGTCCTCAAGAACTCATCTGTGTGACGTTTTTTCTGTAGCGGATATGATTCAGGAGCAAGGCCGACAATCTCGATATTCCTCGCTAAAACTTCCCACTTCTGCCCGGCTCCTTTTGAGGGTATCAGATCGCCGTTGATTACGATTGCCGATCCGGTTGAGAGTTTCGTTATTTCGCTATAATTGTCCAAAGAGCTATCTACAACCACTTGGAGATTCTTTAGACATGAACCGTCGTTAACCTCTAAAAATGAAAAATCTTTTGAATCACGACGGGTCCGAACCCACCCTTTAACCAAAACATCCTTGATGGGATTTTCTGCTAATAAAAGCTGTAAGATTTTTTTTCGTTTCATGGATAATCTCCCAACAAAAATCTTTTAAGCGCTTAAAATTTTACGGTTATATTATATAGTTGATCGCCTCGTTGCAACAGGATAACAACGGATGGTTTTTGTCGGTATTTGATTATTGCTTTTTCAAAATCCTTAACATTTTTTATTATCATATCATCAATTTGGAGAATAACGTCGCCTGTTCGTGCGCCGATACGGGCAAGGTACGCATGATTATTAAGCTCCGAGATCATCACGCCTTTTTGCGCCTGGATGTTATAAACCTTTTTGTTTTTAATAGAAAGATTTTCTACGGTGATTCCAATAAGACTATAGGCCAGATCCATTGCCAGCTCTCTTGGAAAAACCTTAGAAAGCACGGAAACGGCCAGGTTTTTTTCGTTTCGTTTTATTTTTATATTTAAGGCCTCTCCTGCCAAAAAACCTCTCATGGTTGCCTGATAATCTTTCTCCGAGAGGATGGTTTTGTTGCCAATGGAAAGAATGATATCACCGGTTTTTATTCCAGCGCTTTGAGCAGGGCTTTTATCAACCACTTTTTTCACTAGAACACCTTTAATTTCCGGCAAGTTTAGATAGTTGGCAAGCTCATCATTTACATCCTGCACAGTAATACCGATCCATGCCAGAATAACCTCTCCATATTTGATTAGATCTGAAACTATTTTTTTGGCTTTATTTATAGGAATTGCAAATCCGATGCCTTGGGCTTTGGCATATATCGCTGTGTTTATACCGATAAGCTCTCCTTTTATATTTAGTAGCGGGCCACCACTATTGCCCGGATTAATGGATGCATCCGTTTGAATAAAGTTATGGAAAACTTTATTTTCTGTTCGAAGACTTCGATTGATTGCGCTTATAACTCCGGTGGTTACGGTGTTTGAAAAACCAAACGGATTCCCGATGGCAAAAACGGTTTCTCCGATCATCAGGTCATCGGATCTGCCCATTTCAATATCGGGCAATTGTTCTTTGGAAGAAATGCGTAGCACCGCCAGATCTGAATCTGGGTCTGCGCCCACGATCTGAGCCTCAAATTCACGACCGTCTTTGAGAACAACGGATATTTTACCTGTTTTCTCGATTACATGTTCATTGGTTAAAATAAATCCTCTTTTTCCGTCGATAATAACACCGGATCCGAGGCTGGTTCGTTTGTATCGTCTTTCATAACCGGGATCGAAAAAATCCCTAAAAAATGAATCGAAAAGGGGGTCCATGCCGAAACCGGAAAACGGGTTGGTGCGCCGGTGAATCTCAAGCTCAGAACTAATGTTTACAACAACCGGACTTACTTTTTTTACTGCTTTTACAACGGCACTTTCACGTTCGTGCTCTGCGTGAACAGAGGCAGGAGCGGCGATAAAAAACATGATAAGAATTATTTTCCGGTATATTTTAGAAACAGACATTTTCTCTTGATTTTTCCCTTTCGAAACCAATTGTTTGCCGGCTTGGAGAAATTGATAGATACGACTCAAACGGCATGGGCGAAGCTTTATTTTTCAAAAAGTTTGTAAACCATTGTAAAGTGTTTATTATAATTAGAGTTGACTGAACAAATCAGTCATGTTCAGTTGTTTTTATTATACTTAAAATCTGCAATTGCCGATTTCACCGCAGCTTGCTGCAGGGGCCTCTTCCAACCGAAATGGTGTTAAAGGGCCCTTTTGTCTGGAGAATAGTTAACCGTTACATATCATGACCATAAAAACCATTCAAGACTTCTTGCCGTTGGTAGACCAACCCAGCCGTTATTTAGGCTCGGAAATAAACGCGATTAAAAAAGATCATGCCAAGGTAAAACTACGCTTTGCCCTGGCCTTTCCTGATCTGTACGAAATCGGCACCTCACACTTTGGCCTTCAAATACTTTATTATATTTTGAACCATAACACAGAGATCGTCGCTGAAAGGGTTTATGCTCCGTCAAATGATATGGAAACATATCTAAGATCTTCCGGCACCCCGATTACATCCCTTGAGTCCCGGAAGCCGCTAAAAGAGTTTGATATCATCGGCTTTAGTCTTCTTTATGAGCTTAATTACACCAATGTTCTTACCATTCTAGAACTGGCAAACATTCCATTTTTTGCTCGAGAAAGAGACAATACGTTTCCTATTGTCATTGCAGGGGGGCCCTGTACCTGCAACCCTGAGCCGGTTGGGGAATTTTTCGACGCCATGGTCATCGGAGACGGTGAAAACGTGATAATGGAGATGTCCAAAGCGTGGCTCAAATGGAAGACGGGTGGTAGCGGTGAGAAGAAAACGCTTCTGAGAATGTGGTCGAAAATTGAAGGCATTTATATCCCTGAATTTTTTAAAGCCGAAGTAAATAAAGAGGGTTTCATGGCTCTTATTCCCGAAAGCCAGGATTATCGGATAATTAAAAGAGCAGTGATAGACAATCTTGATCAGGCCTTATTCCCGGATTCACCAATAGTTCCCTATGGCAATCCCGTGCACGATCGTCTTCGTTTGGAAGTTTCAAGAGGGTGCACCAGGGGTTGCCGTTTCTGTCAGGCAGGCATGATATATCGTCCTGTTCGTGAGCGATCCTTGGAGACCCTGGAAAAATTGACGGATGCATCGCTAGCTTCTACAGGTTATGAAGATATATCTCTTTTATCTCTGAGCACTGGAGATTATGCCTCTATAGCAGCATTAATGGAACGCTTAATGGCGCGGTGTGAATCTGATCATATTGCGGTTTCTTTTCCTTCTCTCAGAGCAGGAACCTTGACACCAAAACTAATGAAGCTTGTTAAAAAGGTCCGGAAAACAGGATTTACCATCGCCCCGGAAGCTGGTAGCCAACGACTTCGTAATGTTATTAATAAGAATATAACCGAACAGGATGTGGTAGATACGGTAAAAGAGGCATTCGATTTGGGATGGCTGACCATAAAATTATATTTTATGATCGGTCTTCCCACCGAAAGAGATGAAGATTTACAAGCGATTGTGGAGCTCGTAACTAAATTGAGAAAAATTGGAGGGACCAAAAATTCTAAGGCAAAAATCAATGTAAGTGTGGCAACTTTTATTCCTAAACCTCATACCCCCTTTCAATGGTCTCCACAGATTTCCTTGGATGAATCAAGGCACAAAATAAAGTGGTTAAAAGAGAAACTAATAAATTCGGGGATACGCTTTAAATGGCAGAATCCTGAAACAAGTAAGCTGGAAGGGCTTTGGGCAAGAGGCGACAGGCGTCTGAGTCACTTGCTGGTTTCGGCATACAAAAGAGGCTGCAAATTTGACGCCTGGACCGACAAATTTAATTATAAAAACTGGGAGGCATCTTTTTCCGATTCTGGCGTAGATATTGATTTTTATACAACTCGGCCAAGAGATCTGGAAGAGCCTCTTCCGTGGGACCACATCGATACCAAGGTAACAAAAGATTTTTTAAAAGGTGAGCACCATAAGGCTTTTAAAGAAGAACATACAGCTGATTGCCGAACCAGCGAGTGCTCTGGATGCGGTGTTTGCGATTTTGAAACGATAGAGCCAAAAATATATGAACCAAGTGTTGGTAATTCGAAAACACATGGTTCCACAGATACTAGGGAAAACGTTTCTTATAAATACTTAAAAATTTTCTATTCAAAACAGGATCAAGCAAAATATTTCGGACATCTTGAATTGGTAAAAATTTTTTTGCGGGCGATCAGACGGGCGCACATTCCGGTAAAATTTTCACAAGGCTTCCACCCTAAACCCTTGATATCATTTGAAGATGCGCTGCCTATAGGACTAGAAAGCTTAAAGGAAAGTTTTTATATTCAAACATCAGGGAATATCGAACCGGAAGCGATAAAAGAAAAATTAAATAAACACCTGCCCAAAGGACTCCATGTTGTCGGCTGCCGGATGATGACTAATAAAAAGGTCAGAAAGATGTTATCCAAGGCAACCTATTTGGTAACAAAAAAGGATGGTTTTTTTGATGAAAAAGAATTAGAGTCGTTTAAAGCCAGCGGTGAATTTATTGTTTATCGCAAACATCGAAAAAGAAAAATGAACAAAAAAATCGATTTGAAAGAGATGGTTTTAAATATTAACATGCCATCCCCGAACCGTTTGCAGATGACGTTAAAATCAGAGCCGGGCAAAACAGTAAGGCCTTTTGAAGTAATTTCCAATATTTTTCACCTTCGCCAGGAAGAAATTAAACAGGCCCAAATTGTTAAAGTTGATTCCGAACTGAAGACATGAAGCTTCTTTTTGTTTTTTGAGGTGCATAAGATACTTGAGAGTGACATCATTTTTTCCTTCACCGCAGAGGCGCAGAGAACGCAAAGGAAAGATGCTTTTCTTTTGCTGTTGAGAGGACAGCAAAAGAAAAAAATCATTCGCTACGCGATATTTTTAGTTCTAAATGCCCCCAGGGAATTCTTCTTATTGTTTTTCGTCCTCTCAACGAAAAACAATAAAAAAGAGAACTCTGCGTTCTCTGCGACTCTAATGAGCGAAGCGAATGGGCGGTAAGTTGTCGTATTTAAACAGAGGCTAATTCAAATCGGTTTTGTTCCAAAACAACTATATCTCATATGATTTCTATTTGTTATAATTTTTTTTAAATTTAAACCGGACAGCCGTGATTAAATAATGAGACACGCAATCTAGAAACAGGAAGTAAAGAACAATGTATAAACAAATAGTTATAAATGTTACTGAACATGAAACAAGGGTGGCGCTTCTAGAGGATGGGGATATTGCAGAACTTTTCATCGAACGAGGAGATGTTCCAGATGTAGCGGGCAACATTTACAAGGGACGGGTGCAACGTGTTTTGCCGGGCATGCAGGCAGCCTTTGTCGATATCGGGTTAAGGCAGGCCGCTTTTCTCTATGTGAATGATGTAATTGGCGGCAATGATTTTGAATTTGATGGTTTTATAACTGACAGAAAAGAGATTGATGAAAGTCTTTCTGAAGCAAACGTTCACGGCCGGGAACCGCTCCTTGCAGATCGCGACTGGAATATCGAGGAGCTTTTATCAGAAGGTCAGGAGATAATGGTTCATGTGGCAAAAGCCCCTTTAGGCACCAAAGGGGCGCGTGTAACAACGCATATCTCTCTGCCCGGGCGCTATTTGGTTCTTCTGGCAACATCCGATCATATCGGAATTTCGAGGCGTATAGAAGATGAAGATGAACGAAAAAGGTTGAAGGAAATGGTTCAATCCTTACGCCAAGACAACTTTGGCTATATTGTAAGAACTGCGGGAGAAGGTATTCAAAAAGAGAAGCTTGCCAATGAAATGGATTTTCTGAACAATTTATGGAAAAACACACAAAAAAAATTTCAGGCGGCACCTGCGCCGTCACTTTTACACAAAGAGCTTTCTGTAAGCCTTCGTGCCGTCCGAGATTTGTTGATGCACGAGGCGGAAAAACTCGTTATCGACTCGCAGTCAGGATATGAAGCAATTCTTTCTTTTCTCGATACATTTATGCCGAGCCTGAAAAACTCGGTTGAACTCTATGGTGGGACAGAACCGATTTTTGATGCGTATAATTTAGAAGGAGACATATCACGCACGTTAAAAAAGAAGGTATGGCTTAAATCAGGCGGCTACATTGTTATCGAACAGACAGAAGCATTGGTGGCAATAGATGTGAATACGGGCCGCTATGTGGGAAAACACAACCTGGAAGAAACCATATCAAAGACAAACCTGGAGGCTGTTAAAGAGATTGCCTATCAGATACGTCTGCGTGATATAGGAGGAATTATTATCATTGATTTTATCGATATGCAGAAAAAGTCCAATCAAGAGAAAGTTTTTAATGCGCTTAAAGAAGCTCTCAAAAAAGACAGAAGTAAAACCCATGTCCTTGCCATGTCTGATATGGGCTTGATTCAGATGACACGAAAACGGATCAGAACACCCCTTACCGGAATACTGTGTGAACCGTGCTTCTATTGTGAAGGAGAAGGCTATCTGACTTCAAAGCAAACGATCTGTTACAACATATACAGAGAAATACTGCGAGAGTCCCGTGATATGATGGGTGTAAAAGTTTCGCTGAGGGTAAACCCCGAGATTGCAGAGCTTCTACACGGGGAAGAGAACCATTTGATTATAGCCCTTGAAAAGATAATAGGAAAACAAATCGTCATATATCCCAACACGCAACTTCATATGGAAGAGTTCAATCTTTTTGAAATTCTGACAGAATAGACAGAATTGGTTAACACCACCTTTTTTGTTTCTTGACATTATTAAATGCTTGTGCTCTCCTAACCCGGTTAAATTGCTAATCCAGAAAGTAATGAGGGCTTTTTTATGAAACGAACATACCAACCGAGCCGAATTAAACGTGCCAGAAAGCACGGGTTTTTAAAAAGAATGTCAACAAAACAGGGCAGAAGGATTATTAATAGAAGAAGAGCTAAAGGCAGAACCCGTTTAACGGTTTGAAAGGGCAATGGTTTATACAAAAAACAAAAAAATGTGTGGCTACAAAGGGTAAAATCTTTTGCGCTTTTTTTTAAACAAGGCGGACAAAATTTTGAAACGCTCTGAATTTCTACGATTGGCAAAGACCGGTGATAAAATTCAAAACAAAAATTTTATAGCTATTTTTGCTCCAGGCCGGTTTCAGAGAACACGCCTTGGCGTTACTGTGACGAGAAATGTTGGCAATGCAACAACTCGCAACAGGATTAAACGATTTACTCGGGAATATTTTCGGCTAAATAAGCACAAAATAGCAGGTTGCCGGGATATAAACATAATATCAAAAAAAGAAGCCGCCAACTTAACATCGGCAGAGGCTTTTTTATCCCTGCAAAACATTTTCAAAGGCATAGATAGGCGCTGTGATTGTTAATCGAATAATTCTGATAATAACGTTGAATGTTATAAGGGCATATCAACTAATTTTGTCACCAGCTTTGGCTCCTGCATGCCGCTTTTATCCAACCTGCTCTGACTATGCCTATCAGGCAATTGTGCGCTATGGATTGCTTAAAGGAATTTCTCTTGCGTTAAGAAGAATTTTAAAATGCCATCCCTTTAATTCAGGGGGAATTGATGCTGTTCCCTAAAGAGTTAAAAAAGATTTTTTCAGAACGAATGTTAGCCTAAAAAACCCGCTATTTTATATGTTTAAATTCTAAAAGCGCAACAATCTGCAAGCCAAGCATAACCGGCGTTGTCAGAGACGATTGATTCTCAACAGAGCGGTTGTGCTCCTTTCTGCACATTACCCACAGATTTTGCCCTACTAAGGAAAAAAAACAAATTGTCCGGAATGGATTGGGAAAGGTATTTTACTGTTTAAGAGACGGTTAGTCTTGATATTTGGAGAGGATAATGGATCACATTCGATTAATTGGTGCAATTGCGCTTTCTTTTCTTGTGTTTTTATTATGGGATTATTTCTTTGTTAGCAAGAAGAAGGTTGAGCAACCCAAGCAGGTTCAACAAGTAGAACAGCAAAAAAAGGAAGAACAGGATTTAGAAAAAAAAGAGAAAGACATCGTAGCTGAAAAACTGATGCCAAATCAAGTTCCTGTTCAGCCAAGCCGGCCTGCTAAAACAGTTACTGTAAATCTGCCGTTATATTCGTTGAAAATTTCAGAAAATGGGGCTGTTTTCGAAAGTATTATTCTAAAAAATTACCGGGAAAAAATAGATACGGATTCACCGTTCCTGGAAATGATCTCTTCGGACTTGCCTAATGGGACCCTACGAATAGGACTGGTTGATAACAGTTTGCCCGGTCTTAAAGATGGCGTTTTTAATGCTGACCTTGGAACCGAATCCGTTGATATTCTTGATAAACCCCAGGAAGTCTCCTTTTCTTGGACGTCTCAAGAGGGCGTCGTAGTTGTCAAGACGTTTTTATTTTCACCTGATTCCTATGAGATCGGGCTTACTATAACAATCAAAAACGACTCTAATCTGACCATCAAAGACAACCTCACCCTGTCGCTAGTAAAATCATTTGTTGAAACAAAAAGAAGTTTTGGCTTTGAAGGACCGAGTGCACTGATAAATAATGACCTCGAACAGATTAAGCTGAAAAAAATAAAAGAAAATAACGTATATACGGGACTGATAAAATGGATTTCGGTTCAAGATCGGTATTTCATGTCCGCCATTATACCGGAAGAAGCGGTAGAAGCCAGCATGAAGCTTTATAATACAGAAAACCATATACTACAAAATGAGTATGTTCAGCCGGTAACCGTAATTAATCCAGGGACGTTTCAGACTTATAAATACCGATTGTTTTTTGGCCCAAAGAGCATGAAGGTTTTGAAAGAAATAGGTTTCGATCTTGGCAGATCGGTCAATTTTGGCATGTTTGATTTCCTTGCAAAGCCCTTTGTCTGGATAATGGATTTTTTGTATGATCATTTTATTTCCAACTATGGTGTCGCTATTATCATCCTGACAATATTAACAAAAATAATTCTGTGGCCTCTTGGAAATAAAAGCTATAAATCCATGAATGAGATGAAAAAAATTCAGCCATTGGTTGCAGAGATCAGAGAAAAATATAAAGATGATAAAAAAAAGATGAATGAAGAGATGATGGGATTGTATAAAACTTACAAAGTCAATCCCGCAGGTGGATGCCTTCCTATGGTTGTCCAGATTCCGGTGTTCTTTGCGCTTTACAGAATGCTTTATGAAGCTATCGAGTTAAGGCACGCTCCTTTTTTCTTGTGGATTAATGATTTGTCCGCTCCAGATCGTCTGCTAAGATTTGATTTTTCGATTCCCTTTATGCAGCCGCCGTATGGAATTCCTGTTTTAACCATAATTATGGGTGCGACCATGTTCGTACAACAAAAAATGTCCCCGCCAATGGGCGATCCTACTCAGGCCAAAATGATGATGTTTATGCCCATTGTTTTTACATTTGTTTTTATTAATTTCTCTTCGGGACTCGTGTTGTACTGGCTCATAAACAATGTCCTTTCTATTGCACAACAGTATTATATTTCAAAGAAAAAAGCTTAATGACGGAGGTTTTTTATGTCAACGAATTTGGAATTTGAAGATAAAAATGTTGAAATGGCTGTTAAAAAAGCCTGTAAAGAACTGAATATACCAAAAGAAAAACTCAAGCATGATGTGATTTCATATGGCTCAACCGGAATTTTTGGACTTGTGGGAACAAAAAAAGCCCGAATTCGGGTTATTTTACCCGAATCGATCCCTACCGAGGCAACGGATACTTCAGAAACAAGACAGAAAAAGAAAAGGTTTGTCAAACCGGATACCAAAAATGCGGAACAGCATGTGGCGACCATTAACGATGAACGGGAAATAGAAACATTATCTGCTGATGCTAAACATATTGGTCGAGATGCCCTTCAACGCATCATCGACTTTATCACCACAGATGCGACCATTGAAATAGACGAAAAACCGGATCGCATTCTTTGCAATGTCAAAGGAGGAAACCCTGCGGTGCTTATAGGAAAACATGGGCAAACTCTTGAGGCCATACAGTATCTAGTTGAAAAGATTGTCAATAAGGGTCAAGAAAATCGGGTGCGTATCCAAGTGGATGTTGAAGACTACCTGGAAAATCGACGAAAAAACTTACAAAGCCTTGCCGTTCGGATGGCAGAAAAGGTAAGGCGTTCAGGAAAACCTGCTACCATCGGTCAAATGAACGCCCATGACCG